>CALBEG010000048.1 GCA_937927455.1 uncultured Elioraea sp.
TGGCCGCCTATCGCCTCGACGGCATCGTTACCGTGGTCGATGCCGTACACGGCTGGGCGACGTTGGACGCCCAGCCCGAGGCGGTAAAGCAGGCGGCGGTGGCGGATCGGCTGGTGCTCAGCAAGACCGATCTCGCACCAAGCGAGACAGTAGCACGGCTTTCCGCCCGCCTCGCTGCGCTCAATCCTGCCGCACCGATTCTCGACGTGCAGCACGGCGCGGTCGACCCGGCCTCGATCCTGAACGCCGGCTTATTCGATCCTTCGCGCAAGTCTCCTGATGTCGCCGGCTGGCTGCGGGCCGAGGCCTACGCGGCGCACGCTTCCGGCCACGGCCACAGCAGCGAAGACGCCCACCACCACCATCACGACCATCACCACGATCCGAACCGCCACGACGACCGGATCCGTGCCTTCTGCCTCACCTTCGACCGACCGCTCCCCTGGCAGGGGCTCGCGACCTGGCTGCAGATGCTGGCGACGGTGCGCGGGGAGTCACTTCTGCGCATCAAGGGGGTGCTCGACCTTCTCGGTCACGACCGCCCGGTCGTCATCCACGGCGTGCAGCACCTGTTCCACCCTCCGGCGGCGCTGCCGGCCTGGCCTGAGGGCGAGCCGCGGCGGTCGCGCCTCGTCTTCATCGTGCGCGACCTCGACCGCGCCGTGATCGAGGAGGGTCTGCAAGCCTTCCTTGAGGCCTCACGAGCCGTCATCACCAACGCCTCCGGCTGACACCGCGCCAGCGCAGAGACGGCGAGGCCCTGCATGTCATCGATCTTTCTCCGCACTGTCATCGTGTTTTCATGACGTGCGGCGTAAGGCGCATGCGACCAGGTTCGGGGAGAGCTCCATGGATACGCTTGCTGCGCGTCGTGCGTTCGTTGTTGGCGCGATCCTCGCGATGTCGGTGCTGCACGTGCCGGCGAGGGCCGCGAACGAGGCCATCCATTTCGCTGTCACCGACGTGGCGGGCCTCGAAGAGCTGCAGCGCGAGTGGACCCCGTTCAAGAACGAGATCGAGCGCCTCACTGGTCTGAGTTTGCGGTTCTTTCCGGTCAACAGCCGCACCGCTGCCGTTGAGGCGATGAACGCACGGCGGGTCGATTTCGTTCTCACCGGTCCGGCCGAATACGTCGTCTTCAGGGCGCGCACCAATGCGGTGCCCGTCGTGATCTTCTCGCGTCCCGACTATTTCGCCTCGATCGTCGTGCGCGCTGACCGCCCCTTCCAGTCGCTGCAGGATTTGCGCGGCCAGCGCGTCGGCTTCGGCAGCGTCGGTTCGACCAGCCGACATCTGGCACCGATGCAGGTGTTCGCCGACTTCGGGCTCGATCCGCGACGCGACATCCAGCCCGTGCACCTCTCGACCTCGGTGCTGATCGAAAGCCTCCGGCGCGGCGACGTCGCCGCTGCCGGCCTAAACCATCTCGACGTGGTTCGGCTGCGCGAACGCCAGCCCGACGTGAACTATCGCGTCATCGCTCGCGGGCGCGACCTGCCGGACGATGTCCTGATCGCCGGTTCGCATGTGCCCGCGGATACCGTCGAGCGTATGCGACGTGCCTTCGTCGAACACTCCGACACTCTGATCAAAGCCATCATCGCTGATCCCGGCAACCGCAAGTATATCGGCATGCGGTTCCTTCCGGATGTGAAGGACGCAGATTTCAATTACGTGCGGGCCATGTATCGCACCATCGGCCAGCCCCAGTTCAGCCAATTCCCGGGGGAGTGAGGGGGTGCCGCACGGCGTTGCCGCCCTCGCCAACCATACGCTCGCGAACACCCCCCTTGCCACAGACATCGTGGTAGAGGGGCTGGAAAAGCGGTTCGGCGATGGGCCGCCCGTGCTGCGCGGGATCGACCTCTCCGTGCGTCGCGGCGAGACCGTGGCCCTGATCGGGGCAAACGGGGCCGGCAAATCGACGCTGATGCGCTGCCTGCTGCATCTTGTCAAACCGGATGCGGGAGAGGTGGTTCTGTTCGGCGTGCGGCTGAACGGCGTTCGACAGCGCGAGGTGCGCCGAGTGCGCAATCGCGTCGGCTTCGTGTTCCAGCGCCATAATCTGGTGCCACGGCTCTCAGCGCTGGCGAATGTTCTGCACGGCGCCCTCGGACGAAGCCCGTTCGGCGCCCTGCACCGTTCGCTCAGCCCAGCGGCGTTGCGCGACGAGGCCATGGCCTGCCTGGACCGGGTCGGGCTGGCACATCTGGCACGCCAGCGCGCCGACACACTCTCGGGCGGGCAAAGCCAGCGCGTCGCCATCGCCCGCGCCCTGATGCAAAGGCCCGAGATGCTCCTTGCGGACGAACCGGTGGCGAGTCTCGACCCCGCTGCCGGGGAGGAGGTGATGGACCTCTTCACCTCACTGGCCCGGCAAGAGGGGCTGACACTCGTCTTCACCACGCACAATATGAGCCACGCTTTGACCTACGCGCAGCGCATCGTCGGGCTGCGCGACGGGCGGATTGCGCTCGACCGCCCAACGACCGACGGCCTCGCTTCCGAACTCGCGCAGATCTTCGCCTGACGGATGCATCGGCCCGCCGCCCGCCTTGACCGCCCTCCACGGTTCGACCGGCCGAATCCGGTCGCCTTCCTAGCGACCGTCCTCGCCCTCGGCTTCCTCGTCGTCTCGCTGCAGGGTGTCGGCTTCTCGGCGAGCACCTTCGTCGCCGGGCTGCCGCAGATGGGACGGTTCGCTGCCGGTCTGTTTCCGCCCAGCACGGACCGTCTGGAGCCGGTGCTGTGGGCTCTTCTGGAGACGTTCCAGATGGCCGTCGCCGGCACCGCCTTGGGAATTCTCCTTTCCCTTCCTTTCGGCGTGCTGGCGGCGCGACGATTGTCGCCGCATCCTTCGGTGGAGATCGCCGCGCGCGGTCTGATCTCGCTCTTCCGCACTGTGCCCGATTTGATCTGGGCCCTGTTTTTCGTCGTGACAGTCGGGCTCGGCCCGTTCGCCGGCACTCTGGCGCTGATTGTGGACACGATCGGCTTCTGCGGACGTTTCTTCGCTGAAGCGATGGAGGAGGCGGATCGCGGCCCGCAGGAGGCTCTTACAGCACTCGGCGCGCGGCCCGCCGCCGTCATCGCATGCGCCGTCTTTCCTGCTGCTCTGCCGTCCATGATCGCAACTGGCCTGTTCAGCCTCGAGAAGGCGACACGGTCGTCGGTCGTGCTCGGCCTGGTCGGCGCCGGTGGCATCGGCATGGAGCTTGAAGTCGCCTTGACCTTCTTCAACTACCAGGAGGCCGCGACGATCATTCTGTGCATCTTCGTTTTGGTCCTGGTGGTCGAGCAGGCATCGTCGCTGTTGCGCCGCCGCATCATCACTTGACGCCAATTCCCGGCTGGCGAGACGGGGTGATCGGCGTTTCCGCCCCGAACCGAACGCGCACGCTCTCCGTCCATTCCGCCCGCGGCAAGGACCTGACGCCGCCTTACTGTTGCCGTCGGCAGACGGCGCGACTGTCGTCGGCGTTGCAGGGGCTCGTCGCCCCACCTAAAGCTTGAGGTCATGACGGCCCACGCTCTGGTGACCCTGACCGGCGAAGCGCTGCGCTCCCACCTCGACGACCTGGCGCGCTTGCGCATCACCGTCTTTCGCGAGTGGCCGTATCTGTACGAAGGGGACGAGGCCTATGAGCGGCGCTACCTGGCACGTTACGCG
>CALBEG010000049.1 GCA_937927455.1 uncultured Elioraea sp.
GAGAAGATTGATTGCGCCGGCAA
Organism: uncultured Elioraea sp.; assembly: GCA_937927455.1. GTDB lineage: Bacteria > Pseudomonadota > Alphaproteobacteria > Acetobacterales > Acetobacteraceae > Elioraea. Next base: position 24 of record CALBEG010000049.1, read on the forward strand.
GCCCGCGCGCGATTTCGTCGAGCTCTTCGTTGACCGCGATCCTCAGTGCCTGGAAGCTGCGTGTGGCGGGGTCAATGCCGTCCGCTCCGCGGGGGACGACCGAACGGACGATGTCAGCGAGCCGCGCGGTGGTGGTGATCGGCTCTTCCGCCCGCGCGCGCCCGATGGCGCGGGCGATGCGCAGGGCGTGCCGTTCCTCGCCATAGGCGCGGATGAGCGCGGCGAGATCGGCCTCAGGGAGGGTGTTGACGAGATCGGCGGCAGTGCGCCCCGACCGCCCCATGCGCATATCAAGGGGGCCGTCTGCGCGGAAGGAGAAGCCGCGCGCTGGGTCGTCGAGCTGGAAGGAGGAGAGGCCGAAGTCGAACACCGCGCCGTCGAGGCAAGCCACACCCTGCTGAGCGAGGAGGTCGACGAGATCGCCGAAGCGTCCCTCAATGAGGGTTAGGCGGCCCGGAAACTGCGCGACCAGTGCGGCACCGCGAGAGATCGCATCTGGGTCGCGATCGATGGCGAACACGGTGCACGGCGCGGCCTCGAGGATGGCGCGCGTGTAACCGCCGCCGCCGAAGGTGGCGTCGAGATAGCGCCCGCCGTGCTTCGGCGCGAGGAAGCCGACCGCCTCGCGGAGCATGACCGGAACGTGCTCGCTCACGACGCGCCCCCGCCAGGCAGGGTGAGGCCGCGTTCGCGCGCTGCCTGCACAGCGCTTCGCGTCATCCGCTCCGCTTGCTCGGGCGCCCAGATCTGAAACAGCCGCCCGAGCCCGACGAAGGCGACGGTCTCGCCAAGCCCCGCATGAGCAATCAGCGCCTCGGGCAGCACGATCCGTCCTTCCGCGTCCGGAATGGCCGAATGGGCAGAGGCGAACAGGGCGAAAGCGAGCGCGTCGTGGTCGTCGGAGAAGGAGTCGAGCGTGTCGAGGCGCGCGGCGAGGCGGCGGAACTCTGGTTCCGGACGGGCCTCGATGCAGGCCGATTTGTGATGCGGACGAAGGATCACCTCGGTGGTCTCGAAGCGCGCCAGCGCAGCGCGAAAGGGCGCGGGGACGGAAACCCGGCCCTTACGGTCCAGCCTGTTCACATGGGTGCCCAGGAACTGGCCCATCGCTCGTCCGCCGTGCCCACCCCTCTCTCACCCGCCGCGCCTTCGGCCGACGCGCGGGCAGCAGGGCGCGGGACGAGGGCGGGCGGCACTGCCGCTTTATGGTCAAGAATGGGATAGCATGGGAAAACATGGTCAGTCAATGCAAAACCTGGGAAAAACCTGGTTGAGCCGGGCCTTTGACGGCTGTGTTCCAATCGTGAAGAAAGGATTGACGGCACGACTGGTCGGCGTGCGCCGGGTCGTCAGGGCAAGGCCAAGTATTCGCGTTTTGTTCCAGCTCGTTCGTTTCAGAGACGAGCGGGTCAGGCGGCCTGTAAGCCGGGTTCTGTCTGAGGTGTCGCCACCCCTGGACGGCCATTCATCTGGGACGCCCGTCGCCGAACGCCTCGCGCGACCAACCCGGGCGGGATGCGCGGGAACGCGCCTGCGGCCGGGAGAACCCTCCGCCGCCCGCCCCTATTCGGTCTTGCTCCCGGTGGGGTTTGCCGTGCCGTCCCCGTTGCCGGGGCCGCGGTGCGCTCTTGCCGCACCGTTTCACCCTTGCCGGCGGGCGGGGCTGATCCCCCGCGCGTCGGCGGTCTGTTCTCTGTGGCACTCTCCCTGGGGTTGCCCCCGCCGGGTGTTACCCGGCACCGTGTTCCCGTGGAGCCCGGACTTTCCTCACCGCCGAAGTTTTCGCTCCAGCAGGCGCGGCCGTCCGGCCGCCTGACCCACTTCGTCAATCTGAGACCTCGAGGGGGGTTCGTTCAAGGGCCTCCGCCGCGGCCTTCAGCCAGGGCAGCGACCCGGCCCGCCGCCCAGCGCGTCCGCCCATCCGCCACACCGTCTGTGCGGTGCGGTGCCCAGTGCCTCTGAAAGGCGGCGAGCACGGCGGTCATCGCCGCGTCCATCGCGCCCTCCGGCGCGACCCGGTAGCCGATGCGGCGCAAGGTGGCGCGCAGCGCCCGCACGCCGTCGCCCGTCTCGCCCAGCCCGATGGGTGGCACCTCGTCCACCCCCGCGGGCGCCTCGCCCGGCCACAGGCCTACCCCCGCCGCGGCAAGCCGCGCCCAGGGGAAGAGCTCGCCCGGGTCGCGCTTGCGCTCGGGCGCGATGTCGCTGTGCGCCACCACATCGATCGGGCGGATCGGGTGACGGGCGAGGATCTGCCGACAGAGCGCGATCACAGCGTCGATCTGCGCCTCGGGGAACGGGCGGTAGCCCCAGTCGTGGCCCGGGTTGACGATCTCGATGCCGATCGAGCGGTCATTCAGCGATGCCCTGCCCCGCCACCAGGAAACGCCCGCATGCCAGGCCCGCCTCTCCTCGGGCACCAGCGCGAACACGCGCCCGTCCTCCTCGATCAGCCAGTGCGAGGAGACCTTCGCCGACGAATCCCGAAGCCGCGCCAGGGCCTCCTCTCCCGCGCGCATGCCCGTGTAGTGCAGGACGAGCATGTCGATCGGCACGCCCGGCGGGCGGGCGTCGTGGTTCGGCGAGGGGGCTTCGATGATCGCGATCACTTCCCCCTCAAAGCGGCGCGTGTGCCGCTCACAGCCCGCGCTCGCGCTTGATCCGGTTCCAGGCGGCGTTGATTTCGGCCACACGCCGTGTCGCATGCTCGACGAAACGGGGCGGAACGTTCCGCGAGGCGAGCGTATCCGGGTGGTGTTCGCGCATCAGCTTCCGCCAGGCGGCACGGATCTCCTCGTCGGTGGCGTTCCGCGACACGCCGAGCACCTCGTAGGGGTCAGGTTCGTTCGGCGCCGGCCGGGCGGCACCGCCCGAGCGTGCGCGCTCGCGTTCGCGCTCCGAAAGCTCCATTCGCCGCGCCACCTCGTCGAGGAAGCGACGTTCAGCGTCGTTGATCGGCCCATCCGCCAGGGCGATCTGGTGCAGGGCGGCCACCACATCTTCGAGCACGGTGCGGTTGTCGGCAAACGCCTCCGCCAGCTTCTCGGCGAAAGGCTCGAACCCATGCGGGTTTTCCCGCGCCTGGTCCCACAGGCGGGCGATGTCCTTCGCCGCCTCGGGCGGGAAGCGGAACATCCGCTTGAAGGCGTCGATCTCCGCGCGCTTCACCGGCCCGTCCACTTTAGCGAGCTTGGCCGCGAGTACGACCATGGCGATGGAGAACACCGTGTCGCGGTTGCCGAGCAGGCGCGCGGCGTCGACCAGGCGCAAGGGATCAGGGCGCAACAGGGCATCCATCGGGTTCGGGATCGCGCCCGCGGCACTGCCGCGCTGATCCGCGGCATGGCCGAGGGCGGCGCCGATCACCGCGCCCATCGGCCCGCCCATCGCGAACCCCGCCACACCGCCGAGCACCTTGCCCCAGAACCCCACTGTCGCACCCGTCCGCCCGGTCGCTCCCTCTAGCACGAGGCTCCAGCCCCGTCAGCGCGCGGGGGATTGAGGCACCGCACCGGTCACCGTTTGATGAACGCAGCCCCCGCTCAGGCGCGGGCGGCGCGTGCCTCCGCTCGTGCGGCCTGCCACACCTCGCGCGCCGCATCGGCATTGAGCGCGGCGATGCCGAGACCGACGATGACGTCAGGCCAGGCGCTGCGCCAAAGGGTGGCGGTGACGACGCCGGCCAGGATGATCGCGACATTGGCGATCGCGTCGTTGCGGGCGGAGAGGTAGGCGCCGCGGATCAGCGACCCGCCACCCGCGCGGAAGCGGGCGAGCATGAGCGCACAGCTGACGTTGACCACGAGCGCGCCGGCCCCTGCGAGGGAGAGTGGAAGCGGCGCCGGCGCGACGGGGTCGAGGATTTTCTGCCACGCCATCCACAGCGCAGCGACAGTGGGCACCAACAGAAGCAAGGCCAGAACATGCCCGACCCGCGCCCGGTTCAGCGCACTCCAGCCAACCGCCGCCCAGATCAGCAGGTTGACCGAAGCGTCCTCGAGGAAGTCGATCGAGTCGGCGAGCAGCGACACTGACCCGATGAGCAGCGCAACCGTGGCCTCGATGCCGAAATAGGCGAGGTTGAGACCGGCGACGAGGGCGACCGTGCGACGGAAGCCCTCGGGATAGGCGGAGGCAGGCGACATGCGCGGTTCCTCTGGCCAAGCGGCCCTAGACCGGCAAGATGCCAGCTATTCCCCACCCTTGTGAGCGAGGGATGCCGTGAGCTGCCATGCCCCTGCCGTGACCCTGACCCGTCCCACTTGCCCAGACGGTCTCTCCGCCCGCCGTGCCGCCCGCGAGGGCTATGCCGGCCACACCGCGGGCCTGGCTCCAGGCTTCGTGCAGGGCAACCTCGTTGTGCTGCCGGCGGAGGAGGCGGGGGAGTTCCTCCGTTTCTGCGTCGCCAACCCCAAGCCCTGCCCGCTGCTCGCCGTGTCCGAACCGGGCGATCCCTACCTTGCCGCCTTGGGCGCCGATCTCGACCTGCGCACCGACCTGCCGCGCTATCGCATCTGGCGGTCGGGCGAGCTCGTCGCCGAGCCGACCGACATCCTCGCGCACTGGCGGGATGACCTGGTCGCCTTCGTGCTCGGCTGCTCCTTCTCCTTCGAGGAGGCGCTGATTGCCGACGGGATCCCGCTCAAGCACGTTGCCATGGGGCGGAACGTGGCGATGTGGCGCACGAGCATTCCCTGCACGCCGGCGGGCCGGTTCGCCGGGCCCCTCGTCGTCTCCATGCGCCCCTTCCGCCCGGCGGAGGCGATCCGGGCGGTCGCCATCACCGCCCGCTTTCCCGCGGTGCACGGCGCTCCGGTGCATATCGGTCACCCGCAGCTGATCGGCATCGAGGATCTCTCCTCGCCCCACTACGGCGACCCGGTGCCGGTGGCGGACGACGAACTTCCCGTCTTCTGGGCCTGTGGCGTCACACCGCAGGCGGTGATCGCAGCGGCGCGGGTG
>CALBEG010000050.1 GCA_937927455.1 uncultured Elioraea sp.
CAGGTTGAGATCGCCGACCTGCGGCCCCTCGGTGCAGACGATGCGAAACAGATGGCCGGCGGGGACCCGGAAGGCCCGGCCCTCGCGCGGCGGCACGACCACAGTCTCGACAAGGCGGGCCGAGGCACGCACGCGGTCGTAGAAGGCGCAATCCACCGGGGGGAGGCGACCGACCTCGTATACCACCACTGGGGGCGCGGCGCGGCGGGCGGCTGCGTCGGGGGGTTCTGGCGGGATCCTTGTCATGGCTCCTCCTTGCGCTCAGCGCTCCCAAGTGGGCGGCACGCCTGTTTGGCAAGCACGCCGATGCGGGCGATTCGTTGCGCCGCCACGCCAGCGATCCCGGCATCCGCCAACCCGGGGATCGCGCCGACCGCGCGCGCAGCCGCCGCCGCCACGGCGTCCGCCGCGCCGATCGCGCCCGCCTCGGCCAGAACGCGGCGTGCAAGGCGCCACGTTGCTGCCGCCCCCGGCGCAAGCCCGTAGATTGCCGCGATGCGGCGGATCAGCCCGAGCCCTTGCACCGCGAACCAGAGCGTGTCGAGCAAAGCCGAGGGCAGGATCAGCACGCCACCGGCCATGCGCAGGGACGCACGACGGATGGCGCGATCAGCCTCGGCGTCGAGAGGGGCGAGCACATGGGTCTCGAACAGGGCGGCGCGCCGGTCCGGGTCGTTCACCCCGCGCACGAGGCCGCGCCAGACCGCGATCGGCCGCGCGAGACGAGGATCCCTCGCCATCGCCTCCGCGGCCCGGTCGGGGTCTCCGCGCACCCCCTCCACGGCGGCAAGGCGACGGATGCCCCGCCACTCGCGCCACGCGATGAGGGCAAGCGCGGCGGCGAGGGCAAGGACCAGAACGAGTGCCGCCCAGCCCTGCACCGGGCTCGCGGCGAAGCGTGCTTCGACGAAGGCCCAGAGGTCGAGGGCAACGAGGCCGAGGCCGGCCACGGCAGCGAACCCAACCAGCCAGCCGAGACCGGCCGCCCTCTTCGGGGATGGCCGCGGCGGCTCGGGGGGCAGGGCGGCAAGATCGTCCGCCACGCGCTCGTGCGGTGCGTCGAGCAGGAGGCGACGAGCCCCCGGCGTCTCCTCCACTGTGCTCACCCCAACACCCCGGGCAGGGCGGCGGTCAGCGCCCGATCGAGATTGACGTGGCGAAGCCCGCCGTCCGGCCCCGGCGTGGGCGGAAGGAAGCGCGGCACGTCATAGCGGCGGTCGAACCACACCTGTTCAGGCGTCTCAGCCGGCACCCCGCCCGCGAACCAGAACGCCTCGCGCCCTCCCCCCTCGACCAGCCCCTCGACCGCATCCTGCACGCGGCCGCGGTCATCGGTCAGAGTAATGTCCCGCGTGCAGGCGACGGCGGCGAGCGCGATCGCCGCGCCGTTGCTGCCGACGAGATGCCGCAGGAGGGCGGCGAGCTGGCCGCGCTGGCTCGCCGGCACATAGTCAGCCTTGGTGGCGCAGAACACGGGACGGGGCGGCGCACGCTCGAGCCCGAGCCGGGCAAGAAGCCCAGGTTCGGGCCGAAGGGAGGCGGCGATGGCGGCGAGTGCTGCTTGCGTGTCGGCGAAACTGGTCGCGCCTGACGCCAGGGCGCGGAAGAGGTCGACCAAAACCACATGGGCATCGAAGCGCGCGAAGTGGGGGAGGAGGAACTCGACCCGCGTCCGCCGCCGATACTCATCCCAGTGCGTCCGCATCCGCTCCCAGACCGACCCCGCCTTGGGCGATGCCCCTTTTTTCAATTCGAGCGGGCAGAAGAGCAGGAAAGCCATGCCCTCCCAGGAATCGGGATTGAGGAACCGCCCCGGGCTGAGGTCGGCCAGCGCCGCCTCGTCGCGGCAGCGGCGCAGATAGTCGGCATAGGCCTCGGCCAGACGCCGCATCGCTCCCTCCTCGGCCTGCGCCTGCACGTCGAGCCTCGCGAGAAGGGCAAGCCAGGCTTCGGCGTAGCGGGCGCGCGGCACGGTGCGCGCCCGCGCGAGCTCGCGCGCCGACCAGTCTTCGAAGGAAAGCGCCAGAAGAGGCAGGTCGAGCAGCCACTCGCCCGGATAGTCGACGATTTCCAGCCGGACCGATCGCCTGAGCGGCCCGACCAGACGGCCGAACTGCCCGGGAAGGGGGGAGAGGAGCTCGAGGTCGAGCGCGAGCTTGGCCAACCGCCGCGTCGGCTCCGGCCAGCGCGCCTCCCCGCCGAGAGCGGCCAGAGCCGCTTCGAGCGGGAAGAGGGGAGCATCGGTCACCGACAGTCCCGCCTCCGCGACCGCGAGGAGCCGCCCTTCAGAGACCGCAGGCGCAGCCGAAAGCCGGCGCGGGTCGCGCACTGCGGCGAGAAGGTTGGCCGCAAGAGCGGTGACGAACACGGTCTTGCCGGCGCGCGCAAGGCCAGTGACGGCGAGACGGACCGTCTCCCTCGGCGCGCCGAGCAGAGACCGCCTGAGCCAGGCGGCGGTCGCCTCGAATTCCGCCCCGAGGCCGGGACGTCGGATCAGGCCGCCTCCCGCATGCCGCGCGCCTTCAGGGCCGCCGGGCGGGTGAGGCAGCGCTCGAGCCAAGCCTTCGCCCGTGGATGGGGTCCGTAGTCGAAGCCGTTGGCCCAGGAGGTGTAGAGGACCGAGGACACTTGCAGGTCTGCCGCCGACCAGGCCTCGCCGCAGAGATGGGGGCGGTCGGCCAGATGCTGGTCGAGCACGGCAAGGCTGGCGCGCAGCTTCTCGGCCCCCTCCGCGGCCTTCTTCGGGTCGCGCTCCTCGGGGGGCAGGAACTTCGTGTTGTAGAACCAGGCTCCTTGCGCCGGTTCGGCCTCGGTCGCTGCCCAGAGAGTCCACTGGAACAGCCGGGCCTCGTCCTCGGGCGACTTCGGCCAGAGCGTGCCCGACTTACGGAACAGATAAAGGGTGATGGCGAGGCTTTCCCAGAGGCAGAGGTCGCCATCGACAAGAACGGGGATCTTGGCGTTGGGATTGAGCTGGCGGAACGCGTCCGTCTTGCAGCCCTCGCGGTAGTCGGTCGCGACGAGCTCGTAGGGGATGCCGGTCTCCTCGAGCGCAAGCAGGCAGCGGAAGGCGCGCGAACGAGGGATGCCGTAGAGCTTCACGGGGGACATCGGTCTCTCTCGGTGGTGGTTCGCGATGGTCGTCAGCCCGGGCAGACTAGCCCGGTCCGGGCCCCACGTCAGGGGGCGGGCGTTGCGCGCGGCAGCCGCCTCGGCCATCTCGGTGGCGTGGCCTCGGTGTCCTCCAGCTTCGCCCTCGACACGGCTTCGGGCCGGCTGCGCGCCTGGTTCGACGCGCTCATCGTCGATCACGCCGTGCTCAGGCTCGTCTGGCGCAACCGCGCGGCGGTGGAGGAGGGGCGGCTGTTCCGCTCGAACCAGCCCCTGCCGTTCCACCTCGCCGCGGAAGCCAGATGCGGCCTGCGCACGGTGATCAACCTCCGTGGCAGGCGCGATTGCGGGTCGGACGCGCTCGAGCGCGAGGCCTGCGCGCGGCTGGGGATAGCCTTGGTCGATGCCCCGTTCGAAAGCCGCGGTGCGCCGCACAAGGACCGCCTGCTGCGGCTTGCCGCCCTGTTCGAGACGATCGCCTATCCGGCTCTGATCCACTGCAAATCGGGGGCGGATCGGGCGGGGCTGGTCGCCGCGGTCTATCTCCTGTGGCGCGGCAGGCCCCTCGCGGAGGCGAAAAGGCAGCTCTCACTCCGCTTCGGCCATATCCGCGCAGGGCGGACCGGGATCCTCGACGCCTTTCTCGACGCCTACGACAGGGCGCAGCGCGAGACGGGGATCGGCTTCTTCGACTGGGTCCGCGGGCCCTACGACGAGGAGGCGCTGCGGCGCTCCCTCCGAGCGAGCCGCGCCGGAACCTTCCTCACCGACCGGTTGCTGCGGCGGGAATAGGGTCGTCAAGGAAGGCCTGGGCGGCGACCAGCCGGGCATAGGCGCCCCCCGCGGCGACCAGGGCGGCGTGGCAGCCATCCTCCACCACCCGCCCGCCCTCCAGCACGACGATGCGGTCGGCCTCGCGCACGGTGGAGAGACGGTGCGCGACGATCAGCGTGGTGCGACCGCGGCGGATGCGTCCCAGAGCCTGGCGGATGCGCGCCTCTGTCTCGGCATCGAGCGCGCTCGTCGCCTCGTCGAGGAGCAGGATGCGCGGGTCGCGGAGCAGGGCGCGAGCCAGCGCGATCCTCTGCCTCTGCCCGCCCGACAGGGCAAGGCCGCGGTCGCCGACCCGGGTCGCATAACCCAGCGGCAGGGCGGTGATGAAACCGTGCGCCTCGGCGAGCCGAGCGGCGCGCTCGACCTCCGCGTCGGTGGCATCGAGGCGACCGAAACGGATGTTCGCCGCCACCGTGTCGTCGAACAGCACCACCTCCTGGCCGACGAAGCCGATCGCGGAGCGCAAGGAGGCGAGGGTGACGTCGCGCAGATCCTGCCCGTCGATCAGCACCGCCCCCGCTGTGGGGTCGGCGAAGCGGGGCACGAGGTTGAGCAAGCTGGTCTTGCCGGCCCCCGAGGCCCCGACGAGCGCAACCGTGGTGCCGGGTTCGATGACGAGGGAGATGCCGCTGAGTGCGGGGCGGTCATCGCCGTAGGTAAAGGAAACGCCTCGGAATTCGATCCGCCCTGGGCCTGGAGCAAGGGCGCGGGCAGCGGGGCGATCGACCACGCGCGGACGCTCATCGATCAGGGCGAAGGCGCGCGCGAGTGCCGCTGCCCCCTCCTGCAACGCGACCGCCAGCGTGCCGAGGGCACGCAGGGGGCGGGCGGCGATCAGGAGAGCGGCGACAAAACCGGTGAACTCTCCAGCCGAGGCAGCCCCCGAAGCGATGCGCCAGCCGGCGAAGGCGATCACCGCCGCCACCGCCACCCCGCCCATCGCCTCGAGCAGCGGATCGACCCGGGCGCGGTTGCGCACCACCCGCATCAGGCGCGCATACCAGGCGCGGAAAGCCTCTTCTGCCCGCCGACGCTCCAGCCCCTCAAGGCCATAAGCCTTGACCAGCCGGGCCCCGGCGAGGCTTTCCGTCAGCACCGCCGTCACCTCGCCAGCCTGCTCCTGCTGCGCCTTCGAGGCCTTGCGCATCCGCCGCCCGATACGCTCGATCGGGATCGCCGCAAGGGGGATGGTGAGAGCGGCGGCGAGAGTCATCACCCAATCGAGCCAGAGCATGGCGGCGACCAGGGCGATGACGGTCAGCGCATCGACCACGCCCGAGACAGCGCGGCCCAGGGCCTCGCGCACCACCGCCATGTCGTTCGTGAAGCGCGAAGCAAGCCGCGCAGGCGGTTCTGCCTGCAGGCGCGCCAGATCGGCCGCGAGCAGGCGGTCGAACATGGCATTCTGCAGGGAGAGGATGACGCGCAGCACCACCCCCTGCATGGCCAAAGTCTGCGCGTACTGGGCAGCGGCCTTGACCAGGACGACGGCGACAGCGACGGCCGGCACTAGCCAGACGACCCTTGCGTCGCGCGCCTCGAACAGCCGATAAGCCCAGTCGATCACGAGCGGGTAGAGACCGGTCGCCCCAGACACCACCGCCATCAGGGCAAAGACCACGACCAGCGCATGCCACTCGCCGCGCGCATGGTCGCGCCAGAGGCGGCTGGCAAGGGCTGCAAGGCGCGGTTCCGGCGCCAGGGCTTGGCCAGAGGGATTTCTCATTCGCCCCGCTTCTAGCACCCCGGCACGGTCAGGGCGCGAGGGGGTCAGACGGTGCGGCCGACCGCGTGCCGGTTGCGCTGCCAGACCGCGAGGTTGAGCGCGGCGGCGAAGCTAACCCAGACGAGATAGGGCGCCATCAGGGCCGCGGCGGTGGGCGAGATCGGCGCGAACAGCACGATGCAAGCGGCGATGGAGAGCCAGAGGCCGACCACCTCGGCGAAAGCGAGGTCCATGCGCCTAAGTCCGAAGAAGATCCAGCTCCAGGCCGCGTTCAGCACCAGCTGGACGCCCCAGACGGCGAGCGGCACGGCCGCACCGGCAAGCCCCGCCTCCCGCCAGACCAGCCAGGCCGAGACCGCGATCATCACGTACAGCACCGACCAGGCGACGGGAAACAGCCAGTCGGGCGGAGTCCAGGACGGTTTCGAAAGCGAATCGTACCACGCCCCCGGCTTGAACACCGCCCCCGTGGTGGCGGCGGCGAAGCACAGCAATAAGAACAGCGCGAGCGAAACGAGAGCGCCGACCATAGCGGCGAGGTGGGGGGAGGGGCAGGGCGGTGCAAGGGCGGCCCTCTTGGCCGAGCGCAGCAAAGAGCCATCTCTCGACCATGAGCGAGACGACGGCACGCCCCCTCGCCTTTTATGACGGCGCCTGTCCGGTTTGCGCGCGCGAAGTCGCTTGGCTGCGCGCACGCCCCGAGGGCGAGCGGCTCAGTTGGGTGGATATCGCCACCTGCGACGACGAAGCCCTCGGCGGCCTCGATCGCACCCAAGCCCTTGCTCGCATGCATGTGCGCTTGCCCGATGGGACGCTGTTGGCCGGGGCAGCCGCCTTCGCTGTGATCTGGGGATCGATGGGGGGTTGGCTTGGCCGGCTGGGACGCCTGGTTGGCCACCCGCTCGTTCGCCCCGTTGCCGATGTCGCCTATACGGGGTTCCTGGCGGTTAGGCGGCTGTGGAGACGGCCTCGGCCAGCCAACGCCTAAGCAAGGCTTCGTCGTCCGGGCACCCCGCTTGTTTCCAG
>CALBEG010000051.1 GCA_937927455.1 uncultured Elioraea sp.
CCCCTGCCGCGCGGGGCAGGGGATGACGCCTGGCTGGCCGCGCTGGACGAGGGGGTCGCGGCGGTACGCCGCTTCGGCGCAGACGCCCTCGTCCTCGCCCTGGGGTTCGACGCCTGGGTCGGTGAACCGCTCGGTTTCCTCGCGGTCTCCGCGGACGGGTTCGCCCGCGCCGCCGAGGCGGTTTCCGCGCTCGGCCTGCCCAGCGTGCTCGTGCAGGAGGGCGGGTACGCGATCGGATCCCTTCCCGAACTCGTCGCCCGCTTCCTCTCCGCCTGGCGCGGCTAGTCCGGCACCGGGCCGATCCACACCACACCCTGCTCGACGCGCGATGGCACCGCGGTAAGGCTCGCCCCCGCACAGGGGCCCTTCAGGCAAACCCCATCCTCGATGCGGAACTCCGCCCCGTGCGTCTGGCAGCGGATGCGCTCGCCACCCGGGGCGAGGAAACGGTCAGGCACGATGTCGAGCGACACTCCGAGATGCGGGCAGGCATTGAGGTAGACGAACACGCTCTCGCCCCGGCGGACGGCAAAGATGCCGGTGAACCGGCCTGGGTCAGGCGGGAAACCCTTCGCCCCGTCGGGCGGGATCGCAGCAAGCGGGCAGAGCGCGCGCCAGCCCGGCTCCGCCCCGGCCGCGCCCTGCGCCTCTCTCGCCCCCTCGCTCATGCCTTGAAGCCGCCCATGGCACAGATCGTCCGCCAATGCTCAGGCGTGACAGGCATCACGGAAAGCCTGGACTGGCGCAACAAGGCGAGGCCCTCGAGCCGGGGCGAGACCTTCATCTCGGCCAGCGTGACCGGGCGGGGGAAGGGGCCCACGGTCTTCACATCCACCGCGACCCACGGCGAGCCCGGCTCGGCCGTCGGGTCAGGATAGGCCTCGCGCACCACCTCGACCACACCGACCACCGCCTTGCCGATGTTGGAGTGGTAGAAAAGCGCACGATCGCCCAACCGCATCGCCATCAGGTGCCGCTTGGCGAGGTGGTTGCGCACACCTGTCCAGGGCTCAACCCCTGCCGCCATCTGCTGGTCCCAGGAGAAGGCGTCGGGTTCGGATTTCACCAGCCAGTAGGCCATGCCGCTCGCTTTCGACCCGCCCGTCTCTCAGCCGGCCACCTGCACCCCGTCTTTGAACACCACCCGCACGGGGTCGAGCTCGACCTGTGCGAACAGCCCCGCCTTGGCATAGGGGTCATCGGCCGCGAGCCGCTCCGCTTCAGCCCGGTCCGCCACATCGACCACGTAGAACGAGCCCTTCGGCCGCCCCTCCTCGTCAAGCACCGGCCCGACGAGCACGAGCTTGTCCAGGTTGCGCTGCAGGTAGGCGAGATGGTCTGGGCGGGTGGCGAGGCGGAGAGCGAGTCTGTCGGGCTTGTCGGTGCAGCGGATGGTGAAGTGCATCGCGTCTCCTCTCGGCCTGCCCACGCCGGCTTGTGCTTCAAACCTGGGACGAGCGCCCATATCATCGGCAGCAATGGTTGGAAACGCCGCCCCACCACCCGGCCGGTCGCTGCACCGCTTCGCGAATCCGGGCCGGTTCATGCGCCTTTCCGGCGCGCTTTTGCCGTGGCTCGCAGCGGCGGCGCTGGTCGTGTGCGCCGCCGGCCTCGTCTGGGGCCTCGTCTTCGCGCCGCGCGACTGGCAGCAGGGCGACACGGTGCGCATCATGTACGTGCATGTGCCGGCGGCCTGGTGGGCGATGGGCGGCTACATGAGCCTCGCCGTCGCCTCCTTCGTCTCGCTCGTCTGGCGCCATCCGCTGGCCGACGTGGCGGCGGTGGCGATCGCCCCTGTGGGCGCGGTGTTCACCGCGATCTGCCTCGCCACAGGCAGCCTCTGGGGCAAGCCGATGTGGGGAACATGGTGGGTTTGGGACGCTCGGCTGACCTCGGTGCTCGTCCTGTTCTTCCTCTATCTCGGCCACATCGCGCTGACCAACGCCTTCGACGAGCCCGAGCGGGCGGCGCGGCCGGCGGCCATCCTTGCCCTGATCGGGGCGGTGAATGTGCCGATCATCAAGTTCTCGGTGGATTGGTGGAACACGCTGCACCAGCCGGCCTCCGTCACCCGCTTCGACGCGCCGGCGGTGCATGTCGACATCCTCTGGCCGCTCCTCATTTCCGGGCTCGGCTTCGGGCTCGCCTTCGCCGCAATCGTGCTTCTGCGCATGCGCACGGTGCTGATCGAACGCCGTGTCCGCGCCATTCTTGCGGCGCGGGGGCTTGAGGGGGCGGGCGTGTCGCGCCCGGTTCCGGCGGCATGAGCGAGTTCCTGGCCATGGGTGGCTATGCGGCCTTCGTCTGGCCGTCCTACGGGATCGGGGTGGGTGGTGTCGCCCTGCTCGCCCTGGTCTCGCTCAGGCAGTGGCGGGCGGCGAAGGCCGAGCTCGCGCGGCTCGAGGCGGCGGGGTTAAGCCGGCGCGCGCGGTTGGAGGACAGGAGATGAGTCGCAGGAAGCGCCGCCGTCTCGCCGTCGTGCTGCTCGCGGGGCTCGGCCTCGGCACGGCGACCGCGCTGACGCTCACCGCATTCGAGGACAATCTCGTTTTCTTCTTCTCGCCCTCCGACCTTGCAGCGAAGCCGATGCCGCCCGATCGGCCGTTCCGCATTGGCGGCCTGGTCGAGGCGGGGTCCGTTGAGCGCAGCACCAACGCCGCCGGCACGCTGGAAACGTCATTCCGGGTGACCGACGGCGCGCATGCCATCCGCGTGACCTACACAGGCATTCTGCCCGACCTGTTCCGCGAAGGGCAGGGCGTGGTGGCGGAAGGTCGGCTGAAGCCGGACGGCACCTTCGCCGCCTCTTCCGTGCTCGCCCGCCACGACGAGACCTACATGCCACCCGAGGTGGCGGACGCGCTGAAGCGTGCCGGCCACTGGCAGCCGGGCGAACCGCCGCCGCCTGCGCGGCTTTGGAACACGAAGGAGGTCGACCGTTCTGCCGCCGCCCCGGGCCCGCTGACGAACTGACCAGGGGCGCGCGATGAACGGGCAGGCAGGGCCGCGACGCGGCGCGAGGGGTCACAGGCAGAACGGATCGAAGAACGACGCATGATCCCAGAACTCGGCCACTACGCGCTTGTCCTCGCGCTGATGCTTGCCTGCGTGCAGGCGGCGGTGACCTTCCTCGGCGCCAGGCTCGGCGAGGCGCGGGGCGCGATGCTGATGGCCGCCGGCCCCTCCACCGCCATCGCCCAGGCCGGCTTCGTTGGCCTCTCCTTCCTCTGCTTGATGTGGTCCTACGCGGTGAGTGACTTCTCAGTCGCCAATGTCGCGCAGAACAGCCACAGCCTGAAGCCGATGCTCTACAAGCTCACCGGCACCTGGGGCAACCACGAGGGCTCGATGGTGCTGTGGGTGTTCATCCTGGCCCTCTGCGGCGCGCTTGTTGCCCTGTTCGGCAACAACCTCCCGGCAACCTTGCGCGCGCGCGTGCTCGGCGTGCTCGCCCTCGTCTCGGTGGGCTTCCTGCTCTTCATCTTGTTTACCTCAAACCCGTTCGAGCGGGTCTGGCCGATCCCCGAAGACGGGCGCGATCTCAACCCTCTGCTGCAGGACCCGGGGCTCGCCTTCCACCCGCCCTTCCTCTATCTCGGGTACGTCGGCACCGCCGTCTCCTTCGCCTTCGCCTGCGCGGCCCTGCTGGAGGGCAGGGTAGACGCCGCTTGGGGGCGCTGGGTGAGGCCGTGGACGCTCTTCGCCTGGTGCGCGCTCACCATCGGCATCGGGCTCGGCTCCTGGTGGGCCTATTACGAGCTCGGCTGGGGCGGGTTCTGGTTCTGGGACCCGGTGGAGAATGCTTCGCTGATGCCGTGGTTCCTCGCCACGGCACTCCTTCATTCCGCCATCGTGGTGGAGAAGCGCGAGGCGCTGAAGGTGTGGACCATCCTGCTCGCCATCCTCACCTTTTCCCTTTCCCTCCTCGGAACATTCCTGGTGCGGTCGGGCATCCTCAACTCCGTGCACGCCTTCGCCAACGACCCAGACCGAGGGGTGTTCATCCTCGCGCTCCTGTTCCTCACCGTCGGCGCCTCGCTCGCCCTCTACGCCTGGCGCGCGCCCGCACTCGCGCCCCAGGGCGTGTTCGCGCCAATCTCGCGCGAAGGCAGCCTGATCCTCAACAACCTCCTGCTCGCCACCCTCTGCGCGGTGGTGTTCGTCGGCACGCTTTACCCGCTGTTTGCCGACCTTGCGTGGGGCGCGAAGATCACGGTCGGGCCGCCCTTTTTCAACGCTGCCACCTTCCCCCTCTTCTTCGCGCTCCTCTTCGCCATGGGGGTGGGGCCGCTTCTGCCCTGGAAGCGGGGTGACCTC
>CALBEG010000052.1 GCA_937927455.1 uncultured Elioraea sp.
GGTGATGCCGGGCGACAATGTGCGGATGGAGGTCGAACTCATCGCCCCCATCGCCATGGACGAAGGGCTGCGCTTCGCCATCCGCGAAGGCGGCAAAACCGTCGGCGCCGGCGTCGTCACCAAAATCGTGCAGTGAGCGACCAGGCGAGGTTCATTGCCGGGGCGACCGCGGCTGGGGTATCACCCGACAGGTGGCGGGCGCACCGTCCGCAGGGGTGTAGCTCAATTGGCTAGAGCGCCGGTCTCCAAAACCGGAGGTTGGGGGTTCGAGACCCTCCACCCCTGCCACGCCACTTCCTATTTGTAACATTTCGGCCGGCCCGAGGGGTGGCCGGGCGGCGACATCGGCGCCGCAAATGGAACGGACGTCATGGCGAGGATCAATCCAGCGACCTTCGTCCGCCAGGTGCGGCAGGAACTGGCGAAGGTCACCTGGCCGACGCGCAAGGAGACGCTGATCACCACCGGGCTCGTGTTCGTGCTCTCGGTGCTGGCGGCGATCTTTTTCTTCCTGGTCGATCAGGTGATCGGCTTCGCCGTGCGGTTGATCTTCGGCTTCGGCGCGTGAGGAGAGGGTGAGCATGGCGGCAGCGGAGACGAAGGACGGTCTTGCCCCCGTCCGGCCAGTGGCCCCGCCATCCCAGGCGGGCAGGATGCGCTGGTACGTGGTCCACGTCTATTCGGGCTTCGAGAAGAAGGTGCGCGACGCGATCCGCGAACAGGCCGCTCAGAAGGGGCTTGCCGACAAGTTCGACGAGATCCTCGTCCCGACCGAGGAGGTGGTCGAGGTCAAGCGCGGCCAGAAGGTGCAGTCGGAGCGCAAGTTTTTCCCCGGCTACGTGCTGGTTCGCATGGAGATGACGGACGACACCTGGCACCTGGTGAAGAACACGCCGAAAGTGACGAACTTCCTCGGCGGCAAGGGCCGCCCGCAGCCGATTTCCGACGCCGAAGCGGAACGAATCGTGAAGGCGGTGGCGGAAGGGGTGGAGAAGCCGAAGCCATCCATCACGTTCGAGGTCGGCGAACAGGTGCGCGTCATCGACGGCCCCTTCACCAGCTTCAACGGCACGGTGGAGGAGGTGGACGAGGAGAAGGGCCGGGTGAAGGTCTCGGTCTCCATCTTCGGCCGCGCCACCCCGGTCGAACTCGAATACAGCCAGGTCGAGAAGGTCTGACGCTTCCGCCCATCGGCGCGACGCTGCGCTTCAGGCGATCGGCAGCTGGCGCGCCAGCGGGCCGCGCCGGGCTGAGCGGGCCGAGGGTCGGGCCAGCCGGAGCATGAGGGCAGCGACCCCGGCGGCCAGCACCCAGGCGGCAGGTCGCGGGCCGAGTTCCGGGTCGAGATTGGCCGCCAGAACGAGCCAAGGATCGACCCGGGTGCGCAGTGCGAACCAAGCGAACTCGAGCCCCGCCGTGACGCCCGCCGCTGCCAGGGCAAGCCCGGCATAGGTGGCCAAACCGGGCGCGCCGCCGCGCGGCGCGATGAGCCGATACCCGACCAGCCAGGCGAACAGGCCAGCCGCGACAGCGGGCTCGGTCACATCGACCTTCTGCGGCCAAGAGACAGCGAAGTGCACGATGGCGAACGCAGCGGCCGGAAACACCAGCAGGTGCAATCGCCGCCAGGCGACTCCGCCCAAGGCGCGGATCGCGCGATCGAACGAGGTGGCGGCGAGAGGGATCAGAAGCGCGATCGCGAGCGCGCCGAACAGCAGGTTGCGCTGGCTGATCAGCTCGGCGAGGAAGCGCCGCACATCGCCGCCGATGCTGCCGAGATGGATCGCCACATGCAGCACGGCATAGGCGAAGCCCGTGAGGCCGATGACGCGCCGCATGGGGGCAAGCGCGGCCAGCCGGAGTGTCTGCCGCAGCGGAGTGACAGCGAGCGAGGCGACCAGGAAGACGAGGGCCCAGGAGCCCGATCGCCGGCTCGCCTCGGCCCAGGGGTCGGGCCCGAGGCTGTGGCGGACGGCATCGAGCCAAATGGTGAGGGCGGGGAGGGCAAGCCCGAGCCCGATCAGCGCGACCAGGCAGGCGCGGACGCGCGCGCGGCGCAAGCTTTCGGCTGCACGCATATTTTCCGCCGTTCCGTCCCGGACCCGCACGTGTGTGAGGTGGCGAAAGGCGCAGCACAAACAAGACGCGGCCCTAAGCCGCGCTCCTCGACGCTTCAGCCCGAACCTGCACTCGCCTGCCCCGTTTCGCCCTCGCCGCGTTGGCCGGCAGCGGACAACAGCCGACCCTTCACCCATTCGCGCCCGCCCTGCACCACGACGTAGAGCATCGGGATGAGGAAGATGCCGACCAGCGAGGCGGCGAGCATGCCGGCGAAGACGGGAATGGACACCGCCCTGCGCGCGAGCTCCGCCGCGCCTTCCGCTGTCACCAGCGGCACCAGGCCGAGGATGAAGGCGAACGAGGTCATCATCACTGGCCGGAAGCGCAGCCGCGCCCCCTCGGCCGCCGCCTCGCGCAGGGGCACGCCCTTCGCCCTCTGCTCCTTGGCGAACTCGACGATGAGAATGCCGTTCTTCGCCGCGAGCGCGATCAACACCACGATGCCGATCTGCCCATAGAGGTCGAGCGGCGTGCGCGCCACGATCAGCCCCGCGAAGGCGCCGAGGATGGCGACGACGACGGAGAGCATGACGGAAACGGGAATGGTCCAGGACTCGTAGAGCGCGACGAGGAAGAGGTAGGCGAACAGAACGGCGAGGGCGAGAATGGCGGCCTCCTGCCCGGCTGCCGCGCGTTCCTGGAACGAGGTCCCGCTCCAGGCGCGGTCGAACCCCTTGGGCAGGGTGCGATCGGCAATCTCCTCCATCGCGATCAACGCTGCACCAGAAGAGAGGCCGGGCGCAGGATTGCCCTGCACGGTGACGGCACGCAGATTGTTGAACCTGACGATGGTTTGCGGCCCGACCTCGATGCGAACCGACGCAAGGCTCCGCATCGGCACCATGTTGCCGGCAGCGTTGCGCACATGCACACGCAGGATGTCG
>CALBEG010000053.1 GCA_937927455.1 uncultured Elioraea sp.
CCGGCCAGGCTTGCATTCGGCACCTGCATCTCGCCCGCCTCTCCCGTGAGCTGCATGGCGGCAAGCGCGTGCATCGAGACGCCTGTGGCCCCGATCGGGTGACCCTTCGCCTTCAACCCGCCTGAGGGGTTGACTGGCAGCCTGCCGCCCATCGCCGTCATCCCGTCGAGCGCGACGCGTGCTCCCTGCCCGCGCGGCGCCAATCCCATCGCCTCGTATTCGATCAGTTCGGCGATGGTGAAACAGTCGTGCGTCTCGACGAAGGAGAGATCACTAAGCGAAGTTCCCGCCAGCTCGTGCGCCTTGGCCCAGGCGCGTTGGCAGCCCTCGAAGGCGAGAGGATCGCGCTTCGACATCGGCAGGAAGTCGTTCACCTGCACCGCCGCGCGGAAGCCGATCGCCCGCGTCATGGACCGCGCCGTCTCCTCGTCCGCCAGCACCACCGCGGCTGCTCCATCCGAAACAAGCGAACAGTCCGTGCGTTTCAGCGGGCCGGCGACGAGAGGGTTCTTCTCCGATGGGTGGCGACAGAAGGCGAAGCCAAGATCCTTGCGCAGCTGCGCATATGGGTTCGCCACACCGTGGCGATGGTTCTTCGCTGCGATCGCGGCAAGCGCATCCGAGGCGTCGCCGTAGCGCTGGAAGTAGAGGTGCGCGATGCGGCCGAAAATGCCGGCGAACCCTGCGTCCACTTCCCCTTCCTCCTTGCGGTAGGAGGCGGCGAGCAGACTGTCGGCGATCTGCGCCGGCGCCGCGTGAGTCATCTTCTCCGCCCCCACCACGAGGGCGATGCGCGCGCGGCCGGCAGCGATGTCGGCAAGTGCGGCGTGAATGGCGGCTGACCCGGTCGCACAGGCGTTCTCGTGCCGCGTTGCGGGCACAAAACGAAGCTCCGGGATCGCCTGCAGCACCATCGAGGAGAAGAAGTCCTGCTTGGAGAAGCCGGCGTTGAACACGCCCACATGCACCGCCCCCACGTTGCGCGGTTCCACTTCGGCATGCGCCAGGGCCTCGGCAGCGACGGAGGCGATCAGGGCCTCGACGTCCGGCTCCTCACGCTTGCCGAAGGCGGAATGCGCCCACCCGACGATCGCGACCCGCATGGCTGCCTCGTCCCGCTCTCTTCGCCTTCATCTTTCTGCCCCGACGGGCCCGCGCTGTCCACGCGCTTGGGGGGCTTGATGTTCCGGGGCCGGGCGCCACCATGCGTGGCTCGCTGACCGAGTTGGGGGGGAACGCATGGAGAGCGGAGCGCAGCACGCGATGGCGCGGCTGATGGAGCTCTATCGACTGATGGCGCGGATCCGAACCTTCGAGGAGGTCGCGCTTGCTGCCCACGCTGCGGGCGAACTGCCCGGTTATCTGCACCCCTCGATCGGGCAGGAAGCGGTGGCGGCCGGCGTGTGTTCGGTTCTGCGCCGCGACGACCGGATCACCTCCACCCATCGCGGCCACGGCCATGCCCTCGCCAAGGGAGCCGAGGTCAAGGGCATGATGCGCGAGCTTTTCGGCCGGGCGGGCGGGGTCTGTCGCGGCAAGGGGGGCTCGATGCACATCGCCGACTTCTCCGTTGGCATGCTCGGCGCTAACGGCGTCGTCGCCGGAGGCATCCCGATCGCCGTCGGCGCCGCCCAGGGGCTGCGCTTGCTCGGCTCAGACGCCATCGTCGCCTGCTTCTTTGGTGACGGCGCGATCAACCGCGGCCCCTTTCTCGAGGGGCTGAACTGGGCAGCGCTCTACCGCCTGCCCGTGCTCTTCGTCTGCGAGGACAATGCGGTCGCCGCCTTCACCGCGGCCTGCTCCGTCACCGCGGGCCCCGGTGTGGTTGCGCGTGCGGAAAGTTGCGGGGTCGCGGCGGAAAGCGTGGATGGCAACGATGTCGAGGCGGTGGCTGAGGCGGCTGCACGGCTCATCGCCCGCGTTCGCCGCGGCGATGGGCCGCAGCTGTTGCATGCCCGAACCTATCGCCTGCTCGGCCACACTTCCACCGACCAGGCAGCGTGGCGCGACGCGGCGGAGGTCACGCGGGCGAGGGCGAACGATCCGCTCATCCGCGCGCGCGACCGGCTTCTCGCCGCCGGTGTGGCCGAGGCGGTTCTTGACACCATCCTCGCCGAAGCCCGCGCCGAAATGGAGGCTGCGCGTGCGGACGCCTTGCAAGCCCCATGGCCGGAAGCGGCTGAGGCCTGGGAGGACGTGCAGGACATCGGCGCCGAACCGGTGGAGCAGCTCTGATGGACGCTTCCCTCCTCCCCCCGACCCCGACCGTCGAGACCATCACCCTGGTCGAGGCCACGCGCCGCGCTGTGGCGCAGGAGATGCGGCGCGATCCCTTCGTCTGGGTGCTCGGCGAGGATGTCGCGCGCGGCGGCATCTTCGGCCAGTACCGGGGCCTGATCGACGCTTTCGGACCAGAGCGGATCGTTTCGACGCCGATTTCGGAGGCTTCCCTCATGGGGGCAGGGCTCGGCGCCGCGCTCGTCGGCACACGGCCCATCATCGAGATGCGCATTTTCGACTTCGCGCTCTGCGCGATGGACGAGCTTGTCAACCAGATCGCGAAAATCCGCTATATGTTCGGCGGCCAGGCGAAGCCTGCCGTGGTGATCCGTGCCCCGCACGGGCTGTGGCGAAGCTCCGCCGCACAGCACAGCCAATCCCTCGAGGCTTGGTTCGCCCACCTGCCCGGGCTGGTGGTCGCCGTGCCCGCCACGCCGGCCGACGCGGCGGGGCTTCTGGTTGCCGCGATCCGCTCGGACGACCCAGCGCTGTTCTTCGAGCCCAAAGCTCTGTTCGGCGCCACCGGGCCCGTGCCAGAGGAAATCGCCCCCCTGCCGTTCGGCCTCGCGCGGCACGTGCGAGGCGGCGATGACCTCACCCTCGTCTGCTGGTCGTCAATCGTTCCCGATTGCGAACGGGCGGCCCAGGCGCTGGAGCGCGACGGGGTGGGCGTCGATCTGTTCGACCTGCGGACTCTCTGGCCCTGGGACGAGGCGGCGGTCCTCGCCTCCGCCGCGCGCACGCGCCGGCTTCTCGTGGTGCACGAGGCGGTGCGCACGGGTGGCTTCGGCGGCGAGATTGTCGCCCGCGTGGTGGAATGCCTCGGCCCCGGCACGCTCAAGGCCGTGCGGCGGGTCGGCGCGCCACGCCTGCCTGTGCCGTTCAGCCCCCCGCTCGAGGATGCGATGCGGGTGACGGAAGCGAAGATCATCGCGGCGGCGAAGTCCCTCCTCGCCGCCTAGGAGTCGAGGGCGGTGAGGCCCGCGCCGGCGAAGCCACCGTCAACGGGCAAGGCGACGCCGGTGACGAAGCTCGATTGCTCTGGGTCGAGCAGGAAGAGGGCCGCCCCAGCCACCTCGTCGGGCCTCGCGTAGCGGCGCTGCGGCACGTGCGCGATCCAGTGCGCGCGCGTCGCCGGCGTGTGCACGCGCGCGACCAGCGGCGTCTCGATCGGCCCCGGGCAGAGTGCGTTGGCGCGAATGCTCCAGCGCGCGAGATCGACCGCCAGCACCTGGGTGAGGTTGATCACCGCCGCCTTTGACGCCCCATACGCCGCCCGGCCCTTCGCACCGCGAAGCCCTGACACGGAGGCGATGGTGACGATCGAGCCGCCGCCCGTGTCCTTCATCCGGCGCGCCGCGGCCCGCGCACAGAGGAACGTTCCCGTCACGTTCACGTCCAGGATATGGCGGAACTGCTCGACGGTCGTGTCCAGCACGGGAATGTCGGCCGCGATCCCGGCCGCGGTGACAAGGCCTGCGAGCCGGCCCGCGGCGGCGAGCTCCGCGATCCAGCCTTCGACTGCGGCTTCCTCCGTGACGTCGAGCTCGGCGAACCGTGTCGCCTCGGGAAGAAGCTCGCGCGCCGCGGCGATCGCCTGCCGGTCGCGGTCCGCGACCGCGACCTGCCAGCCTTCCGCCGCCGCCGCCTTGGCGATGGCGAGCCCGATTCCCGACGCCCCCCCGGTGACGGCGACGATGCCACGGTCCATCCGCGTTTCCTCCTTCCCTGTTCGTGCAGACCATGCCGCGGACGCGGCGTCGGCGGAATGCCCTCTTGCGGGAACGGCTGACCTCTCGCCATGCTGCTGCCAGGCCCGTTCGGGGGAACGGAGCGAAGGAGGAGACGCCCATGCCCATCGCCCTCACGCGGCGCGGCCTCGTTGCCGCTACCGCTTTCGGTCTCGCCACGCCCTGGGTGTCGCGCGCTCAGGCGCTGAAGAGCGAGTATAAGCTCTCGGTCGTCGGCAACCGACCGATTCCCCTCTCTGAGGGCGCCTTTCAGTGGGCCGACCTCGTCACCGAACGGACGGGCGGGCGTATCACCGTGAAGGTTTATCCCGGAAGCCAGCTCGTCGGCGGCGATCAGACGCGCGAACTGCTCGCGATGCGCCAGGGCGTGATCGACTTCTGCGTCTCGTCGACCATCAATCTCTCGCCGCAGATCCGCGAGATGAACCTCTTTTCGCTGCCGTTCCTGATGCCCTCGCACCGGGCCTTCGACGCGTTGATCGGCGGGGAGGTGGGACAGGAGCTGTTCCGCGTGATGGCCACCCGTGACGTGGTGCCGCTCGCTTGGGGCGAGAACGGGTTCCGCGAACTCTCCAACTCGCGCCGTCCCGTGCGCACGCCCGCGGATCTGCGGGGACTGAAGATCCGTTTCGCAGCCGGCGCAATCTTCTCCGACATCTACACCGCGCTCGGCGCCAACCCAGTGCAAATGAGCTTTGCCGACCTGCAGCCCGCACTCTCCACCGGCGCGGTCGATGGCCAGGAGAATCCGATCAACCTCTTCCTCGCCTTCCGCATGGACCAGCTCGCGCAGCGCCACCTCACCGTGTGGAACTACTGTGCCGATGCGGGCATCTTCCACGTGGCGAAGAGCGTGTGGGACACGTTCTCGGCGCAAGATCGGGAGATCGTGGCGGAAAGTGCCCGCGAGGCGGCGCGCCGGCAGATCTCCGCCTCGCGCAAAGGGATCACGCATCAGGACCGCTCCTCTTTCGAGGAGCTGGCGCGGCGGGGCGTTGCAGTGGTGGAACTCTCGGAGGCCGAGAAGCAGGCCTTCGCGCGTGCCACCCGCAGCGTGTTCGACACTTGGGCGCAGCGGACGGGAGCCGAACTCGTGCGCAAGGCCGAGGCGGCGATCAGGGCGGTCGCATAACGGAACGATAGCGGAATGGGCGGCGGCTTCCTGGACCGCCGCGCGAAACTATCGCATGGAAGCCGAGATCCCTTCGCGCTCGCCCGGGCTGAACCTGGGCGAGCCGCCTCCCCGCGTGCCGGCCTCTCTCGAAGGGGCGATCGCGGCCGCGATCATGGCCGCGCTTGCCCTGATCACGCTGGCCAACGTGCTCGCGCGATGGTTCAGCAATGTTTCCATCTCCTTCACCGAGGAATACTCCGTCACCTTGATGGTGATCCTCACCCTGCTTGGCTCCGCCGCCGCCTTCGCTGAGGATCGTCACATCCGTCTCACTTTCTTCACCGAGAAGCTGCCCAAGCGCCTCGCCCGCGCGCTTGAGCAGCTCGTCCTCCTCTCCGCACTCTTCGTCTTCGGCGCGATTGCCTGGCTTGGCGCCGTCTATGTCTGGGACGAGTACCGGTTCGAGGTGCTTTCGGCAGGTCTCGGCGTGCCGCAGTGGCTCTACACCGTCTGGCTGCCGGTGCTCGCCCTGCTGATTTGTCTCCGCATCCTCGGCCGCATGCTGCGCGTCGCGCGCGCGAGGGGGTGAGGGCGGATGGTGCTCGAAGGCTCGGCCCTCCTGCTGAGTGCATTCTTCCTTCTGCTGTTTCTCGGCGTGCCTGTCGGTGTGGCGCTGGGCCTGTCCGGTTTCGCCGTCATCGGCGCGCACGGGCTCGGCGTGATGGCGCTGCCGACCAACATCTGGACTGGCATCGCGAAGTATCCGTTGCTCGCACTGCCGATGTTCGTGTTGGCAGGGATGATGTTCGAGCGGTCGGGGGTCGCCGAACGTCTTGTGCGCTTCGCCTCCTCCCTTGTTGGGCAGCGGCGCGGCGGGCTTGCTGTGGTCGCCGTTCTGGTCTGCATGATCCTGGGCGGCATTTCGGGATCGGCCGCGGCGGATGCGGCGGCGGTGTCGGCGGTGATGCTGCCCTCGATGCTGCGGCAGAACTATCCGCGCCCTTACATCGCCACCCTGGTCGCGGCGGCTGGCTCCACCGCCGTACTCATTCCGCCGTCGATTCCATTCATCGTCTACGCGGTTCTGGTGCCGGGCGTGTCGGTGCCCGCTCTGTTCGTCGGCGGGCTCATCCCCGGCCTCCTGGTGGGGGCTGCGCTGCTGGTTCCTGCCATCGCCCTTGCGAGGGTCGGCGGCTTCGGAGCGCCAGAGCCCAACGCGACGCGGCCGCCGTTCCGACAGAGCCTGATCGAGGCCGGCTGGGGCCTCGCTGCGCCAGTGGTCATCCTTGGCGGACTGCGCACCGGGATGTTCACCCCAACGGAGGCGGCGGTGGTTGCCGTGTTCTACGGGTTGTTCGTCGGCAGCGTCATCTATCGCACGCTGGGGCTGCGCCAGATCTACGAGTGCCTGCGCGATTCGGCCGAGATCTCCGCCGTCGTGCTGATCATTGTCGCGCTCGCTTCGATCTTCGCCTACGCGGGGGCGACCGTTGGCGCCTTCGACAGTCTCGCGCACGGGCTGCTTGCCCTCACCTCGTCGGAGTGGGCGATGAAGCTTCTGATCATGCTGCTCGTGCTGGTGGCGGGCATGCTGATCGATGCGATCTCGATCTTCCTCGTCTTCCTGCCCATCCTGCTGCCGATCGCGCGCACCTTCGGCTGGGACCTCACCTGGTTCGGCATCGTGCTGACGATGAACGTGGCGATCGGCTCCTTCACGCCGCCCATGGCGGTGAACCTGATGGTGACGTGCAAGGTCGCGGGCTGCTCGATCGAGGAGACGGTGCCGTGGGTGGTGTGGTTCGTGCTCGCGATGCTGGCCGCACTCCTTCTCGTCCTATTCTTTCCCGACCTTGCTCTCGCTCTGCCGCGCGCGCTCGGTGACCTGTGAGCTCCTGACGTAACTCGCGTCGAGCGCGACTGCGCGCTGGTCCGCGCAGGTGTCGTAACGCGATAAAGCGTGCCAGAAGCCGCGCCTGTGTTCCGTCTGGGATGTCTCAAGCCGCGACGACGTCCGCAAACAGTTTGCTTGGGGAGGAAACCGTCGCGCCGTCGCCCGATCCGTCACTGCAGGCCGGCACTGGCACCATGCAGTTCCTGTGAGCACGCGCCTCGATAACGCTTGCGGCCGAAGGAAGGGCGCTTCACGCCTGGTGCAGGCCGCAGCCGTTCTCGACGCCTCATCCGCGACCAATCCGGTCGCGATCTTTCTTTCAGCGTTACGCAGGCCGCGCCCCGAGTGGTCCAATCAGGCGCGCGCGCAGCCGCGCGGAAACCTGATCGAGGAGAAGGACGGCGAGAAAGATCGCGATCAGGATGGTGGAGACGTGGCCGTACTGGAACATGTCCCACCGGCCTTTCAACTCTTGACCGATCCCACCCGCGCCAACCAGGCCGATCACTGCTGCCATGCGCAGGTTGCGATCAAGGATGTAGAGCACGTAGGCGACGTCCTGCGGCAAAACCTGCGGCAAGACCGCCACCAAGAGCGTGCGTAACCGCCCTGCCCCGATGGCCTACATCGCCTCCTGCGGCTTGCGATTGGCGTTCTCGATGTCTTCGGCAAAAAACTCGCCCAAGAACCCGGCTGAGTGAAGCGCTAGCGCAAGCACGCCAGCCGCAGGCCCGAAGCCGAAGGCAAGGACCAGGAACAGGGCGGAGATCAGTTCAGGCACAGCGCGCAGCAGACTCACGCAGCTCCGCGCTGCGTCGTAAAGTGCCCGCGAGGGCGCACAATTCGCAGCACCCGCGACGGCAAGCGGCACGCTGAGCAAGACGGCAAAGAACGTGGACCAGAAAGCCATTTCAATGGTTTCAGCAAGCTTGCCAAGGACGATAAGCAGATAACCAACCGGCTTGACCAGCACCTCACGCTTTTCAACATGCTCAACGAAAACCAGTCGCTCGGGATCGAGGCGGCGGTCGATCTGTTCCTCGAGCTCGATACGAGACAAGAACGGCCTCCGTTCGGTGTCTTTCAGCTCGAGCCTCGCCAGTTCCTCCCGTTCGGAGATCTGCGGCGGCCACATCTTGGCAAGCGTGCCGCCGAGTCCCGAGGCGATCTGACTCTCTTCGGCAAAGCCCACTGACGCGGCAACGAAGCGGCCGATTTCCCCGGCGGCCCGATCGAGCTCCGTTCGCGCTCCCGACCAAATCCCCAATGCAATCAGCACGATGGCGGCAAGAACTGTGCGCCAGCCATAGGGAGCGCGATCGATGAAGCATGCGACAGACTGAGGTTCCGCCTTTGTGCTGATCATGCGGCGACGCACTCCGCAACGTTTTGCGGGCCCTTGCCGGCGCCGTAGATGCGCTCGACTGCAGCCGTGTTCAGCGCCACGGACGGACCTTCGAAGACCACTCGCCCAGAGCCGAGGCCGACGATGTGGTCGGCAAAGTCGCGCGCCGAGTCGAGTTGATCCAGAGAACAGAGCAACCGTCGCCCCGCGGCCGCATGCCAAATCGCGCAACAACGCGAGCACGTCGCGCGCAATCACCGGGTCCAGGCTCGCGACCGGTTCGTCCGCAAGCAGGAGGAGCGGTTCGAGGATGAGGGCACGGGCAATACCAACGCGTTGCTGCTGACCGCCTGAGAGAAAGGCGGCGCGACGGAACAGTTCGCGCTCAGACAATCCGACCGCTTGGCAGAGGTCCCACGCTGGACGACGCAACTCGGGTGGGTACCACCGGAGAAAGGCACGCCAAGCTGGAACAGAGGCGACCGCGCCAGAGAGGATATTCGCAACGACTGACAGGCGATCCACGAGGTTGAACTGCTGATGGATCATCGCAACGCGCCGCCGAATTTCAGGCAGCGTCCTGCGCTCTACCACAATGCCTTCAACGATCACCTTGCCGGCGGAAAGTTCGACAAGCCCGTTCACCATCCTCAGCAGGGTTGACTTGCCCGCGCCCGAGGGGCCGAGCAGGACGACAAACCCACCGCGCGGCACGGCAAAGGCAACGTCATCCAGGGCACGGGCCCCGCCCGGCCATGTCTTGCCAACTCGGTCGAAGACAAGCACGGGCGGCGGCCGAGACGTCGTGCGGCGTCAGCGTTCGGCCGCGCGGCGCAAAAGTGCTGCGTGCATCCGATCATCGACCGGCGACATCGTTTCGAGGGCAGGCCTCAGATCGGCAAGCGTGATCGAAGCGTCGTAGCGATCGACCCGCTTGCCACCATAACCGCGGATTTGTTGCGGGTTCACGCCCTCGCTGAGGTGAACTGTATCGAGTGCGAGACGAAGTCGCCGCTTCGTTTCCTCATGCAGAGCGGGATGCATGGCAAGCGGCGGGTTGGGGATGGGCTCGCTCTTCGCCAAGACCCGGAAGCGGTTGCCATCGAGGGCACCTGAACGCACCACCTTTTCGAACGAATCGAAGGAGGCGCCGGCAGCATCGACGAGCCCGTCACGCAGCGCAGCAAGCGCTTTGGCGTGGCTACCGGCCAGACGCACGCGGGCAAGATCCTTGCTCGGATCAAGCCCAGCGCGGATCGTCATCGCTACCGGATAGGTGAAGGAGGACGTGGAGATCACGTCGCCGAGTGCCATCGTACGGCCCTTCAGCGAGGCCGCAAAGCGGGGTTCGAGGAAGCTGTGGAGAGAGCCCCCCTCGTAGTCAGCGAACACCGACTGGCCCCACGGATCGGCGAGGGAGTGGGAGATCAGATAGAACGGTGCACGATCGACCCGGCGCAGGGTTTCGACCCAAGTGATCGGCGTGCCTGGAGCAAGGCGAAGCCGAGACGCCACACCGCCTTCAGCCACAATCCTCTGCTTACGCAACACCGTGCTGTCAGCCTCGCGGCCCAGTGTGCCGAGGGTGGCGGTAAATCGGGTGCGCCCCGACAGGGCGTAGGTGACAGGGCCACGAACGACAAAGGTTCCAAGCCCGTGACGGCGTTCGACAAGTCCAGCATCGACAAGTTCGTCGATCGCGCGGCGCAGCGTGTGGCGATGCACGCCGAAGCGGGCAGCAAGTTCCTCCTCAGCCGGCAGTTTCACCAGGAGTGCTGTGAGCACACAGCTCCTCCTGCAGCCGGTTGGCGACTTGGCGGTAGAGGGGCGCGCCTACAAAACGGATGAGCCCTGCGACAGACATCTGTACCCCCCACCAACTCGTCATGGGAACGGCGGCAGAGCGGTGGCGGATCGATGAACAGTCAATGAATTTACGATACCGGATCCCCCGGCCGAACGAACGCACAGGGCCGCGACCAACGCGCAGCGAACACAGTGCAGTACGGTCAGACGACAACGTCGCCGTGGCGCGCCCTGAGGGATTCGAACCCCCGACCCGCAGCTTAGAAGGCTGCCGCTCTATCCGGCTGAGCTAAGGGCGCGGCGCAACAC
>CALBEG010000054.1 GCA_937927455.1 uncultured Elioraea sp.
GCGCAGGCCCAGCAGGCAGCCGAGGCCCAAGCGTCCGCCTTCCGCTTCTCCTGACGCTTCGCGCAGGCCCGGTCGCGCCGATGGTCTCTTGGCGTCCGGGCAGGCCGTTCCGAGACCGGCGCGAAGCCGGCAAGGTGCTTGCTGCCAAGCTTGCCGCCCTCGCCTTGCACGATCCCGTCGTGCTCGCCCTGCCGCGCGGCGGGGTGGTGGTCGCGGCGGAGATCGCCGAGGCCTTGGCCGCCCCGCTCGATCTCCTCCTCGTGCGCAAGCTCGGCGTGCCCGATCAGCCAGAACTCGCCATGGGCGCTGTCGGCGAGGGCGAGGAAGCCCTCGTGCTGAACGACGAGGTGATCCGCCTCGCCGGCGTGACGGAGCGCGAGATCGCCGAGGCGGTCGCGCGCGAGAGGGCGGAAATCGCGCGCCGGCGCGAGGTCTATCTCGCCGGTCGGGCACGCAGTCCCGTCTCGGGTCGCAGCGCGATTGCGGTCGATGACGGTGTTGCCACCGGCGCGACCATGCGTGCCGGGCTCGCCCTACTGCGGCGCGCCGGCCCGCGGGAGATCATCGTCGCCGTACCCGTCGCCCCGCCCGAGACGGTGCGCGTGCTGCAAGGAGAGGCCGACCGCGTGGTCGTCGCCCAGGTCTCGTCTCTCCCCTTCGGCATCGGTGGGCACTACGAGGACTTTCATCAGCTCGCAGACGAGGAGGTGACCTCCATCCTCGACCGCTTCGCCCCGCCGCGTTGACAGCGCGCGGGATTGCTCACACCCCGACATGGCCGCCGAGATAGGCGGCACGCACGCGCTGATCCCGAGCCAGGGCGGCGGCCTCGCCCGCCAGCACGATCCGCCCGCCATCCATCACATAGGCGCGGTCGGCAATCGCAAGCGCCGCCTTGGCGTTCTGCTCGACGAGCAGCACTGGCGTGCCGGCAGCGCGAATGGCGGCAATGAGCCCGAACACCTGGCGCACAAGCTTGGGCGCAAGCCCGAGCGAGGGCTCGTCCATCAGCAGCAGTTTCGGTTGCGCCATCAACGCGCGGCCGATGCAGAGCATCTGCTGCTCCCCGCCCGAGAGGCTGCCCGCACGCTGGTGGTAGCGTTCGCGCAGCACGGGAAAGAGGGAGAGCACCCGATCGAGGCTCGCGGCCCGATCCGCGCCGCGAGTCACCGCCGCGCCGAGACGGAGGTTCTCCGCCACTGTCATCGCACCGAAGATCTGCCGTCCCTCAGGCGCCTGGGCGATGCCGCGCGCAACGATCGCATGCGAGGCAAGCCCGGCGATCTCCTCGCCTGCGAACTGGATCGACCCCCGGGCAGGACGATACACGCCCGAAATGGCGCGCATCAGCGTCGTCTTGCCCACCCCGTTCGAGCCCAGCACAGTGACGATCTCGCCCGCGGCGAGATCGAGATCCACGCCTCGCAGGATCTCAAGCGCCCCCATGCGCACCACGAGGCCGCGCACCGCAAGCAGGCTCACGCCGGCTCCTCCGTGCCGAGATAGGCTTCAAGCACGATCGGGTCCTGCTGCACGACGGCAGGTGGGGCGTCGGCAATCTTGCGGCCTGAGGCGAGCACCATAACGCGCTGGCAGATGCCCATCACCAGGCTCATGTCGTGCTCGACGAGGAGGATGGTGAGCCCCTCAGCGTGCAGGGTGCGGATGAAGCGGGCGAGTTCGGCCGTTTCGGTATCGTTCAGCCCGGCGGCCGGTTCGTCGAGCACCAGAAGCCGAGGCGAGGTCGCGAGCGCACGCGCGATCTCGAGATACTTGCGCCGCCCGTAGGGCAGGTCGGCGGCAAGCAGGTGAGCGTAGGGCGCGAGCTCCGTGCGTTCCAGCGCCTGCCAGGTCCGCGCGCTCACGTCCCGAGCGCGATCGCGCGCGGCCCGCGTGCGCAGCAGCGTTTCGACCGGCCCGATGCCGAGCCGCCCGACCGCGCCGACCGAAACGTTGTCGAACACCGTCATGTTCGGGAAGATGCGCAGGTTCTGGAAGGTGCGGCCGATGCCGCGGCGGCAGATGCGCCAGGGCTTGAGCCCCGTGATCAGCTCGCCGGCGAAGCGCACTTCGCCTGAAGAGGGCGGCGTGAAGCCGCAGATCACGTTGAAAAGCGTGGTCTTGCCCGCTCCGTTCGGCCCGATCAGCCCGACGAGCTCGCCCTCCGCGATCGCACCCGAAACGTCATCGACGGCGACGAGGCCGCCGAAGCGTCGCGTCACGTGATCGATCTCGAGCAGGGGCATGGCAAGTTCAGCGCCAGCCGAGCGGGCGGGCGGCCGATCCGCCGCGCCAGGCCGCGCCAAACTGGCGCCGCACGAGATCGAGTGCGGCGACCTCGCCGAACAGGCCCTTCGGCAGGAACAGGATGCAGAGGAACATGATCAGCCCGACCGCAAGGATCCGCACCTCGCCGATCGCCCGCAGCGCCTCGGGCAGAAGGATGAGCAGCGCCGCACCGACGATCGCGCCGGGGATCGACCCAAGCCCGCCCACCACCACCATGGCCAGGATGAGGATGCTCTCGGCGAAGCGGAAATCAGCCGGGTTGACGTAGCCCGTGGTGTGCGCCCAGAGCGCGCCGGCAATGCCGGCGAGGAAGGTGGCGATGGCGAACACCTCGATCTTCAGTCGCACCACCGGCAGCCCCATCGCGTCCGCGCACTGGTCGTCCTCGCGCAGTGCACGCAGAGCATTGCCGTAGTAGGAATGTGCGATGCGATGCACGACGAGCAAGCAGAGGGCGGCGAGGGCAGCGAGAAGGAAATAGCTGCCGAGCGGTGAGGAAAGGTCGAAACCGAAGGGGCGAAGCGGGGGAATGTCGCCGATTCCCAAGGGCCCGCGCGTGAACGACACCCAGTTCAGAAGCGTAACATAGATCATCTCGCCCAAGCCCAAGGTGGCGACGGCAAAATAGATGGAGACAAGACGCATGGTGGGAAGCGCGATCAGCACGCCGAAGAGAGCCGAGACGAGACCCGCGGCCGGGATGGTGAGCCCAGCATCGAACCCAAGCCGCGTCGACAGGATCGCCGCCGCATAGGCACCGATGCCGTAGAAGGCGGCGTGACCCAGGGTGAGCAGCCCCGCAACCCCTGTGATCAGCTGCATTGACAGCGAAAGGATGCAGAAGATGAGCGTGACGTCGGCGAGCCGGAACAGATAGCCCGAGCCCGCCATGCTCAGCCCCATTGGCAGAATGGCGAAGAGGGCAGCGGCCACGGCGAGCGGGGCGAGGGCGCCACGCATCGCGCTCAGACGCGCTCCCGCCCCGCGCCGAACAGGCCGGTGGGGAAAAAGACGAGGGTGAGGACGAGGAAGACGTAGGCGACGAGATCGGCCCAGCCCTGGCCGAAGAATTCGGTCGCCACCGCTTCCGCGAGCCCGAGCACGATGGCGCAGAGAACCGCGCCGGGAATGGAGTTGAGCCCCCCCATCACCATCGCGACGAAGGCCTTCACGCCAGGCGCGAATCCCATCGCGGGAAAGATCGTGCCCTGGTAGAGGCCGATCAACAGGCCTGCCACCGCACCCATGCCGGAGCCGATGGCGAAGGTCGCGATGACCGTCCGATCGACATGGACTCCGACATACTGGGCACCGAGCGGGTTCGCCGCCACCGCGCGGATGGAAAGCCCGATGTCGGTGCGCTTGAGGATCCACTGCAGGGTGGCGAACATGACGACTGCAGCGGCGAGGATGGCGATCTGTCCCGAGGCGACGGCCAACTCACCCAAGCTGATCGGCTCCTGCATCGCGTCCGCATACGCGCGTGGGATCGCCTGCATGTCGGCGCCAAAGATCTTCTCCACACTCTCGCGCACCACGATGGAGATGGCGAGCGAGGAGAGCAGCGTGCTTTCGCGCATCGCCTTCGACTTGAGAGACGCCTCATCGCGAAAGCGCCGGAACGGTTTGAACGCTGCACGCTCGAGCGCAATCCCCGCGGCGATGCCGGCTGCGAGCACAAGGAGGAGGAGCGCAACCCAGGGCGGGGCGAGGACAAGGATGGCGAGCAGGCCGGCATAGGCGCCGATCATGTAGATCTCGCCGTGCGCGAAGTTGACCACGTTCAACACGCCGAAAATCAGCGTGAAGCCGATCGCGACCAGAGCGTAGACGAGCCCGACCGAGAAGCCGTTGACCAGCTGCTGAACGAAAAAGATGTCGAAGCGGTCGAACACGCGCCGATCGGCGCTCCGGCCCTTCCGTCCTGCCGCTCCTCGGTCAGCGCACCAGCACGAACTGCCCGTTCTCGATGCGCATCCGCGCGAGCGTTTTGGCGGGTTCACGCGTCTCTGGGTCGAAGGTCGTCACGCCGGTGACACCCGGGAAGTCGCGCGTTTTCGCCAGTTCCTCACGCACGCGCGCGCGCGTCACCTCGGGCCAGGCGCGCACGATCGCCTCGAGCAGGATGTTCACCGCATCGAAGGCCTGGGCGGAGAACATGTTCGGGTCGCTGCCGAAGCGGCGGCGATACTCCTCGACATAGGCGCGCACGTGCGGCTCCGGGCTCGTCGACATGAAGGTGGTGGAAAGGAACACTCCTTCCGCGCCGGCACCGGCGAGTTCGACGAGCTTGGGCTCGTAGAGCGAGGAGGTGGCGTAAACCGGCACACGAATGTTGAGCTGGCGGCGCTGCTGCAGGAAGGCGGCTCCGTCTTCGTAGAACATGCCGATGTAGATCGCGTCGGGCCGGGCGCGCGCGATCTCGGTCAGGATGGCGCGGAATTC
Organism: uncultured Elioraea sp.; assembly: GCA_937927455.1. Classification (GTDB taxonomy): domain Bacteria; phylum Pseudomonadota; class Alphaproteobacteria; order Acetobacterales; family Acetobacteraceae; genus Elioraea. Next base: position 4,735 of record CALBEG010000054.1, read on the forward strand.
GCGATTGCCCGGGTTGAAGAACTGGGTCGCCACCACCTCCCCGCCTCCGGCCCGGAAAGCCTCGGCGAAGTTGGAAACCACGCTCTGCCCCCAGTCGTTCTGGATCGCGACCACGGCGACACGGCGCACGCCGTTCTCGCGCATCCACTCCGCCACGCGCGGGCCCTCGTAGGCCTGGGTGGTGATGTTGCGGAACTGCCAGGGGCTGATCTTGACGAAATCCGGGTGCGAGGCGGTCTGCGACAGTTGCGGCATGCCGACTTCGGCGTAAACGCGGCCGGCCTGGATGGAGGCGGAGGAGGAGAAGTCGCCGAGCACGGCGACGATCTCGCGGTTGTCGACGAATTTGCGCGCCACCGCCACCGCCTCGCGTGGGTCGGAGCGCGTGTCCTCGAACACGATGTCGACCGGCACGGGCAGGCGGCCCGCACGGTTGAAGGCCTCAAGCGCCATCAGCGCGCTGTTGCGGAAGCGCTCGCCGTATTGGCTGAACTCGCCGGTGAGGGGAAGCTGATAGCCGATCAGGACTCGCCGCGGTTGCGCGGTTGCGCGTTTCGCGGCGAACGGGGCGAGGGCGGCGGCGACAAGAAGGCTCCGTCGGGTCGTCGTCATGCGCCGTCTCCTTTCGTTTCGGGTCGGGAAGAGATCACCAGATGGCAGCAGCCGTCGCGCCCAGGTTGCCAAGTGCGGTTCTCGATGGCGAACCCCGCCGCCTCGAAGGTGCCGAGATCGACCGTGCCAGCGATGCGGCAGAGGGTGGCGATCTCATCCTGCGGCAGGCCGGCAGCGAGCCACGCTTCCTTCAGAGGGCAGCCGCCGAACTTGATCTCGAGCCCTGCTTCATCGCAGCGCCGCACCTCCGGCTTGAACAGCTCCGTCCCGCCCGGAACGATGGCGAGGAAGGCGTCGCGCAGCCCGGCGAAGTCGTCCGGCGCGTAGGCGCGGAACTGCTGGCCGATCCCCTCGCCGCGACGATAGATCGCGCGCGCGAGCAGGGCGATGGCCCGCTCCCGGCCCAACTCCTCGCTCAAGGTGATGAGCAGGTCGCGATAGAGAAGCGCGCGATTCGCCATCTGCCCGCGCAGGTCGCCTTCCGCGCGCTCGGTCTCCATCGGTTGCCTCCGTTTGTTCGTATGCGGATACGCTGCGGGAGGTGACGGCGCGCGTCAAGCGCTGACGCGTGCGGGCGGGCGGGCGCGCGCGGAGAGGGCCGCAGCGGCCACCAGCACACCGGCGGTGACCGCCATCATGCCGGCGGCGTTCAGGCCAGCGAGGCCAAAAACGGGCGGCAGCAGGACCGAAGCGCCGTAGCCGCCTGCCCCCATCACGCCAGCAGCCGCGGCGGAGAAAGCGAATTGTGTGCCGTAGCGATCGGTCAGCAGCCGCGCCACGGCGGCCGGCCCGACGAGGGCGGCGATGACCAGGATGGTGCCCACCGCCCAGAACGCGGCGACGGTGGTCAAAGCCGTCAGCACCAGAACAAGAAGGCCAAGCGTGCGTGGGGCGAAACCGATGGTGGCGGCGAAGTCCGGATCGAAGCAGACGAGGCGAAGCTCCTTCCACAAAAGCGCGAGTACGCCGAGCACGAGGCCAAGGACGATGAGGAGAGTCCACAGCTCGCGCGGCACAGCAGCAAGGGCGCGCGCATCCAACAAAGAGCTCAAGCCTTCGGCCGCCGGCC
>CALBEG010000055.1 GCA_937927455.1 uncultured Elioraea sp.
CGCCTCGCGCGGGGCAGCGGGAAGGGGAGCGAGAAGGACGACGAGCGCGGCGAATGCGTTACGCCAGCGCATGGAACAGAATGCCGTGCGGACTGCGCCCGACCCGGATTTGCCCGACCAGCGCCCCGGTCTCGACCTCAAGCACGCCGACCCGGTTGCCGACGCGCTGGGTGAACCAGATCTGCCGCCCATCGGGCGAGAGGTCGAGGCAATCGGGAGCGCCGGGCGCGCTGTAGGCGCCGAGCACGGCGAAGCGTCCCGCATCGAGGATAGAGATCGTTCCGGCCACGCGGTTGGTGACAAAGAGCACCTGCCCGTCGGGCGCGGGGAAGATATTGTGCGCCCCGGCCCCGGTGCGGATACGGCGCATCGTCTCCCCGCTTTCGGGGTCGATCACCGAGACAGTCTCCTCGCCCATGTTGGCGACCAGGAGCTCGCCAGACGGGGCGCGGAGGATGCCGGCCGGGGTGTCGCCGGTGGGCTTGCGCCACAGGATGCGACCCGTCTCGGCCTCGACCGCGACCAGGTCATTGCTGCCCTGCAAGGTGACGTAGGTGACGCGCGAATCTGGGCTCCAGGCGATGTGGCTCGGCATGCGCGGGGCGGCGAGGCGATGGACGAGCGCGTAACCTTCCGCACGATAGAGGTCGATCTGGTGGCGCCGGAGCGAGGCGACGGTCAGCCACGTCCCGTCGGGCGAGAACATCAGGTGATAGGGGTTGGAGACTCGCAAGCTGCGCGTGGCCTCGGCCCGCGCTGGGTCGAGGAACAGGAACTCGTTGCCCACCGAGTCTCCGAGAACGATCTCGGAACGATCCGGTGTGTAGACGAGATGGTGGGGTTCGCGCAGGGTGGGGATGCGTTTGACCACCTCGCCGCGGGCGGCGTCGATCACGCTCACCATCGCGTCGCGGCTGTCGAGGACAAAGACGTTGCCCGCTTGGCCCGAGCCTGCGCGCGTGGAACCGACCGGCAGAGCGGTGGCGAGGGCGGTGGCGAGGAGGGTTCGGCGGGCGATCACGGCATTACGTCCGGACGAGTCGAGACAGCGGCACGCTAGCAGAGACGGAGCGGGGACGGGAGCCTCGGGGTCAATTGACATAGATCGGGGGCGAGGCTCCGTTTTTGTGCTAACAGACCCACGGCCTTGCGAGAGGCGACGGCCGGACAGGCCTGTGGAACCCTGCGAACCACGCGAGAGGAAACGATGAAAGCCCGCGACCTGATGACCCCCGACGTGGTGACGGTGGCGCCCAACACGCCGGTGATGGGGGTCGCCCGCCTCCTTGCCGAACGGCACATCAGCGCCGTGCCGGTGACGGATGCCGACCGTAAGGTGCTCGGCATCGTCTCTGAATCCGACCTGATCAAGCAGGTCTCGGGCCGGCACGACGAGCCGCCGGGCTTCTTCCAATCCCTGTTCGCCGACCCGGCGAAGATGGCAGCACAGTATGTGAAGAGCCACGGGCGGACGGCAGCCGACATCATGACCACCGATGTCGTGACCGTGACCGAGGACACGCCCGCCGGAGAGATCGCCGAACTCCTGGACAAGGAGAACATCCGCCGCGTCCTTGTCACCCGCGATGGGCGGCTGGTCGGCATCGTCTCCCGCGCTGACCTGTTGCGCGCCCTCGTCTCGCCCCCCGTCGTCTCCACAGACGACACCTCGGACGAGGGGATCTATCGCGCGATCATGAACGAGATGAAGAAGCAGCCCTGGGCCTCGACCTTCTACACCACCGTGGTGGTGAAGGACGGTGTGGTCGAGTTCTACGGCTACTGCGGGTCGGACGAGTATCGCCGCGCCCTGAAGGTGCTCGCCGAAGGCGTGGCCGGGGTGAAGCGTGTCGAGGACCACATGGTCATCGGCCCTCTTTACGTCTACTCCTGATCGGCACGCGCCGATCGCGGCACGGCGACCGGGGGCGGTTCGCCCACGGTGGCAAGGATCGCGCCCCCGCCCAGCAGGAACAAGAGGATCGTCGCCATCCCCGCCCGCTGCGACCCGAACGCATCCGTCGCCCACGCCAGCGCCGCCGGCCCGGCAAAGGCGGTGATCCGGCCCGAAACCGCGAACAGGCCAAAATACTCTGAGGCCTGGGCGGCTGGGGCAAGCCGGCTCATCAGCGTGCGGCTCGCCGCCTGGGCGGGGCCGAAAAACACGCCCAAAGGCAGGGCGAACAGCCAGAACAGGGCCTTGTCGCGGACCAGCAGCAAAACAACGCCAATCGCCGCCAGAGACGCGAGCGAGATCAGCACCGTTCGCTTGGGCCCGATCCGGTCGTCGATGAAGGCGAAAGCGTAAGCGCCGAACCCGGCCGTCACATTCATCGCGATCCCCAAGAGGATGATCTCGTCGGTCGCCATGCCGAAAGAGCCGGCGGCGTAGATCGCCCCGAAGTTGAACAGCGTGTTCAGCCCGTCCGTGTACAGGAGGCGCGAGAGGAGGAAGCGCGCCACCGCCGGTCGTCGGCGTAACTCCGGCACCAAGCGACCGATCGCCGCCATGCCAGACCGAACCGCCCCGCCAAGTGACGCCCGGCGCGGCGTATCGGGAACGAAGCGGAACAGAGGCCAACAGAACAGCCCATACCAGAGCGCGACGAGAACCGAGGTCGCCCGCACAGGCTCCGCCGCCGCGCGATCGAGCGGCAACAGGGGCGGGTCGGGCTCGATCAGCAGGACGAGGCAACTGACGAGGCAGATCAGCCCGCCGAAGTAGCCCACACCCCAGCCCCAGCCAGAGACACGCCCGCGCATTCTGGCCGGCGCGACATCGACGAGCATCGCGTTGTAGAACACGGTGCCGAGCTCGAACGCGAGGCTGGCCATCACCACGACGACGAGAGCGAACGGCACGAAGGACGGATCGGGGCGAACCCACCAGAGAGCCGCGGAAGTCGCGACCGCGAGCAGGGTAAAGGCGGCGAGCCACGGCTTGCGGCCGCCCGCGCCATCGGCGATCGCGCCGAGGGGAGGCGACAGGAGCGCGATGAGAAGCCCCGCCACCGCCATGGCGAAACCCCATTGCGAGGTTCCCGCCGTCTCGTCTGCCGCCACCGCCTGCACGAAGTAGGTGGGAAAGACGAAGGTGCCGATGACGGTGGGAAAGGCGGAGTTGGCGAAGTCGTAGAGGCACCAGGCGAGCACAGAACGCCGCGCCCGCGGCGATAGCGCGCGCAGCGAGTTCACCTCAGCGAAGGGCGGGCTCACGCGACCGCCCCGATCGCGCGCGCAGCGACCAAGATCTGGCCGAGGGAGGGCGAAGCGCCGAGGGCTGCCAGCACGGTCTCCGCCGCGCGCCAGCGCGCGCCGGCCGCCGTCTGCACCGCGCCCGCACTGCCCGCCGCGAGCGCAGCCCGGGCAAGCCGGACCTGCGCCGCCGCGAGGTCCTCGCCGAGGGCGGCGAGAGCCCGCGCGGTCCAGGCGTCGGCGGGCGTCATCGAGGCGGCGGCGACGCGCAACTCATCGATGCCGAACGCCGACCCGACCGAAAACCATGTCTCGACCACATCCCGCAGCGGCCGGCCGAGCGCGGCGGCAAGGTCGAGAATGGGCAGCGCCATGCCGGCCGCCTCTCCGCTTGGGTCGCGCGTGAGAAGATCGGCCAGCAGCGTATCGGCCCTGTCGCGGAACGGGGCGGCCACCTCCGCCACGCTGCCCGAACAGGCGTTTCTCAGCACCCAGCGCGCTGCCCCCTCCTGCGCGCGGCGCAACGCAGCGAATCGCGGATGGAGCACCTCGGGCGAGCCTCCGGCGGCATCCTCCGCCTCCAGAGCGCTGCGCACATCAGCGAGCCCGAGGGCGGCGCGCGCGATGAGCGCTGCCCGCGCCGCTTCCGCCGGCGCGGTGCCGTCGGCGAGGCGGGCGAAGGCGGCCAGGCCGAGCCGGTCAAGCAGGTCGTTGGCCAGCAGCATGGCGAGAAGCTCGCGCCGCAGCGGAAAGGCGGCGATCGCATCGGCGAAGCGCGTGCGCATGCTAGGCGGGAAGTAGGCCGCAAGGTCGGCCGCGAAAGTCGGATCATCGGGCAGTTCGGAAGCGAGGATGGCCTCGGTCAGCCACAGTTTCGCATGCGACAAGAGGACGGCGAGCTCCGGCCGTGTGAGCGCCCCGCGCACGGCAAGGGCAGCCGGGTCGGGCAGGGAAGCGACCGCACGGTCAAGCCCCGCTTCCGCCTCGAGCCGAGCGATCAGTGCGGCATGCGCGGGCGTCGCCCCAGCCCCCTCGCACGTCTCCAGGGACAGACCGAGCGACTGGCGGCGGTTCGTCGCCAGTACCTGCGCCACCACCTCGTCGGTCGCCGTGCGCAGAAGGCCGTCGCGCTGCTTTGGCGTGAGATCACCCGCGCGCACCAGCTGATCGAGCAGGATCTTCAGGTTCACTTCGTGGTCTGAAGTATCGACGCCAGCAGAGTTGTGCACCGAGTCCGCGTCGACCCTGATCCCTCTCTGCGCCGCCTCGATGCGCGCGGCCTGGGTGAGGGCGAGGTTCGCTCCCTCGCCGACCACGCGGCAGCGCAACGATGCAGCATCGATCCGGATCGCGTCGTTGGCGCGATCGCCCGCCGCCGCGTGCGCCTCGTGGCTCGCTTTGATGAAGGTGCCAATGCCGCCGAAGTAGAGGAGGTCGCAGGGCATGGCGAGAATGGCGCGGATCACCACCTCCGGGGACGCGCGTTCGGCCTCGAGCCCGAGCATCGCGCGCACCTGGGGCGAAAGCGGGATCGTCTTCGCTGGGCGTGGGAACACACCCCCGCCTGCCGAAAGCTTGGCAGGATCGTAGTCGGCCCAAGCCGAACGGGGGAGGTGGAATAGGCGCTCGCGCTCAGCGTAAGCAAGTTCGGGATCAGGATCCGGGTCGAGGAAGATGTGGCGATGGTCGAAGGCCGCGCGCAGGCGGAAGGCGCGCGAGAGCAGCATGAAATTGCCGAACACGTCTCCCGACATGTCACCCACGCCGACGACATCGATCCCGTCGCGCGCGATGTCGATCCCCTCCTCGCGGAAGTGGCGCGCGATGCAGACGAAGGCGCCGCGCGCGGTGACGCCGAGCTTCTTATGGTCGTAGCCCTTGGAGCCGCCTGAGGCGAAGGCATCGCCGAGCCAGAAGCCGCGCGCAAGCGCGATCGCGTTGGCGATGTCGGAGAAGGCGGCCGTGCCCTTGTCCGCGGCGGCGACGAGGTAGGGGTCGGGCCCATCGCGGCAGACCACGCGCGCAGGCGGAACGATCCCCTCTCCGTCGCGATTGTCGGTGAGGTCGAGAAGCGCGCCGATGAACAGGCGGTAGCAGGCAATCCCCTCCTCGCCGACCGCCTCGCGATCCCGCGCCGTGTCAGCGCTGGCAGTGGGCGGGCGCCTGACGACGAAGCCGCCCTTCGCGCCCGTCGGCACGATCACGGTGTTCTTGAGAGTTTGCGCCTTCATCAGGCCGAGGATTTCGGTGCGGAAATCCTCGCGCCGATCCGACCAGCGGATGCCACCGCGCGCGACCGCGCCGGCGCGCAGATGCACGCCCTCGACCCGCGGGCCATGCACGAAGATCTCGCGCCAGGGCAAAGGCCGGGGGATGTCGCCCGCGCGCGCCGGGTCGAGCTTGAAGGCGACCACCTCGGCGGTCTCGTCGCGGAAGAAACTGGTGCGCAGCACAGCATCGAGCGCAAGGCGAAGGCGCGTCAGGATGCGGTCGTGCTCGGGGTCTGACACCGCATCGAGGATGACTCGCCACCGCGCCTCCTCCGCCGCCTCGGCCTGCGGGTTCCGTTGCTGTTCCGGGTTGAAGCGAAGGCGGAACAGTCGGATCAGGGCAGCGGCGGCCTCCGGGTTGACCGCGAGCGCCTCCTCCACCGCACCTTGCGCGAACGGCACCCCCACTTGCTTCAGCCAGCGCCAGAGCGCGCGCAGCACCCAGGCCTCGCGCCAGGTGAGGCCGGCGCACAGCACGAGGCGGTTGAAGCGGTCGGCCTCAACGCGACCCTCCGCCAGCGCCTCGAGGGCGGCAGCCGTGCGGGGGATGAGGTCCGGCGCGACCGACGCGCGATCGGCCGTTTCGAGGGCGAACTCGTGCAGCACCACCGGACGCGCGCCCGAGGGGGTGAGGCGGAAGGGCACCTCCTCGATCGCACGCAGGCCAAGGCTTTCGATCAGCGGCAGAATGTCGGACAGGGGGACGGGCTCGTCCGGCCGCGCGAGGCGAAGCTGCAGGCAGAACGGCGGCGCCCCTTGCGGCTTCGCCAGTGCCAGCACGAGACCATCCCGCGCCAGCGCCGCTTCGGCAAGCGCGATGTCGGCCACCGCCTCGCGCGCGCTATGACGCTCGGCATAGCCCGCCGGAAAGGCCTCGCCCCAGCGGGCAAGAGTCGCGCGCGCCGCACCCTCGCCGGCCGCGGCCGCCAAGGCTTCAGCCAGACGGTCGCAGAAGCTGCGCGCCGCCTCGGCGAGCACCCGCTCCAGCGCCTTGGCGTCGACCTCGGGCACCGCCCCCGGCGTGGTCGCCACGATGTAGTGGAGGCGGGCGAGCGGAGAGTCGCCGATCTGGATGTAGGTGGCGGAGAGGCGGCCAGCGAAGGCACGGGCGAGACTTTCGCCGAGGCGAAGGCGCAGCCGCGTGTCCATCACGTCGCGCGGCACGAAGACGAGTGCCGAGACGAAGCGTTCGAACCGGTCGCGCCGGAGGAAGAGGGCGACCCGCTGGCGCTCCTGCAGGGCGAGGATTCCCTGCGCCGTGCGATGCAGCTCCGCCACATCGGCCTGGAAGAGCTCGTCGCGCGGATAGGTCTCGAGGATGTTCGACAGCCGCCGCCCGTCATGCGTCGCCGGATCAAGCCCCGCGCGCGCAAGCACGGCAGCGACCTTTTCGCGCAGATAGGGGATCGAGCGCGGATTGCGGTTGTAGGCCGAGGCGGCGAACAGCCCGAGCACGATGTCTGCCCCCGTCACGCGATCGGACCGATCGATTCGCTTGAGCACGATCGCATCGCAGTGCTGCGGGCGGTGCACGGTGGAGCGCATGTTCGCCTTCGCCACCGTCAGCGGCACCGGCTCGTGCGCCCAGGCGCGCACCGCTTCGGGCATCGCGTCCGGGTCGCGCAGCACGTCAAACACGGGCAAAGACCCCTCGCGCAACAGCCCGAGCGCCTCGTCCTGTTCCGCCCACACGCGCCCCGCCTCGTCCAGGGCGTAGCCGCGCCAGCCGAGGAAGACGAAGTTGTCCTCATCGAGCCAGGCGAGAAAGTCGCGCGCGGTTCGGAAGGCAGGCTCGTCGCGTTCGGCAAGCCGAGCGATCGCCTGCGCGAGGCGAGACCGCATCGCCGGCCAATCCTCCACCGCGCGACGCACATCCGCCATGCTCCGGGCAAGCGAGTCGGCGATCGCCTGCAGCCCGGCAGGCTCAGCGGGTTCGGCAAACTCGATCTGCATCATGCTCTCACGCGCCGCGCCCTCGCCCGCGGCGGGGCCGAAGGCGACCAGCCGTCCCGCCGCATCGCGCCGCACCGGCACGATCGGATGGATGACGAGGTGCACGGCACGGTTCGCATGCGCGAGCGCGGCGAGCGCTGAGTCGACGAGGAAAGGCATGTCGTCGGTGACGATCTCCGCCACCGCGTGCGCCGACCGCCAGCCGTCGCGGTCGAGGCGGGGCTTCAGGCAGCGCACCTTCGCCGTATCGGCCCTGCGCTCGCGTGCGTGATCGAGGAGCGACAGCGCCGCCCCGGCGACATCCTCCGGGGCGCGAGGCAGAAGATCGTCATCTGCCAGACCATCTGCCCAGAGGGCGAGGACGGTGCGGGCCTCCTCGGCCGGCCCGGGCGGCAGGCGTCGCGCGAGCTCCGCCTGCGCCGCCTCGAGCAGGGCGGCGCGCGCGATTCCCGCCGTCCCCGGCCTGACGTCCAGCCCTTCCGGCGCCATGCGGCGTTCTCCCTCGCTCTTCGCCGCCACCGACGGTAGACGGAGACGCGGGCGCCGCACTACCCTTCGTCGTGGTTCTACCAGCCGCCGGCGACGCGTCCGGAAGAGGGAGGGTGACAGGTCGCATGCGTGCACTGCTTGCTGGGCTCCTGGTCATGGTGCCCGTCTCCGCCCTGGCGCAGGGCGACCGCTGCGCTGCGCTCTCGCCAGCGGCACAGGGCTACGAGAGTGTCACGGTCTTTTTCGCGGTCGGCTCCTCCGCGCTCGATGAGCGTGCGCGGGCCGCAATCCGCCGCGCCGCCGGCCAGATCGTCGCCCAGCGCAAGGACCATGTCTGCCTGATCGGGCGCGCCTCGCCGACCGGCTCAGCGCAGGCGAACGAACGCCTCGCTGCGGCGCGTGTGCGGGCGGTGACGGATGCGCTGGTCTCGGGTGGGGTGGCCCGGCCGCTGATCGGGGCACAGGTGCAGGGCGCGGCGTGGGGGGCGCGGGTAGACCGCGCCGAGAACCAGGCCGACCGCTCCGTGACCATTCTGTATCCCCGGTGATGCGGGCCTCAGCGCGGAGGGCGATCCTGGCAGCGACCGCGCTCTCGGCACCTCTCGGCCTCGCTGCGCAGCCGAACCCCGATTTTTGGGTCGCCAATCGCTCCGCAACGCGAATCGACCGGCTCTACGCCTCTCCCGTCGATCGCGACGAGTGGGGACACGATTGGCTCGGTGAGCATATGCTGCCGCCTGGCGAACGGTTTCCCGTCCGTCCGCCGCGCGACGGGCGTTGCCTCTACGACATCAGGGTGGTTTACGCCGACGGGCTGGCCGAGGAACAGCGCCGAGTGAACATCTGCGCTGTGGCCGAAGTCGCGTTCACCCGCGGCACGGTCGCATCCGATCGCGCCGCCCGGGCGGCAGAGCGCGACGTGACCGTGGTCAACCGCTCGGCGCGCACGATGCTGCAGCTCTTCGTCTCGCCCTCGACCGAGCGCGCGTGGGGGGAGGATCAGCTCGGGGATCAGGTGCTGCCGGCGGGGCGGTCGGCTGTCGTCTTCCTGCCCAGCGAGGCGGGCTGCGAGGTCGATCTGCGCGCGGTGTTCGACGACGCGTCGGTGCTGGAGCGGCGGCGAGTCGACAGCTGCCGCGCGCGCGAAATCGCCCTGCCCTGAAACGCGCCGCGGTTCCGCGATCAGCACCCGCGTGTTAGGCAACGCCGCATGCGCGTGTTGTTTCACTTTCCCCTCTCTCCCTTCTCGCGCAAGGTGCGCTTGGTACTCGCCGAAAAGCGGCTGCCGTGCGAACTGCGCGAGGAAAGGGTCTGGGAGAGGAGGGCCGAGTTCCTCGCCCTCAACCCGGCAGGACAGGTGCCGGTGCTGGTCGAGGAGAACGGGCTCGTCATCCCCGACAGCGTGGTGATCACGGAATACTTGGAGGAGACCTATCGCGAGGTGCCGCTCATAGGTGCGACAGCCGCCGAGCGCGTAGAGTGCCGGCGGCTGGTTGCCTGGTTCGACGGCAAGTTCGCGCGCGAGGTGACGGAAAAGCTCCTGGTCGAGAAGGTGGTGAAGCGGCTGATCGGCCATGGCGTGCCGGATGCGAGCGCGATCCGCGCGGGGTATGCGAACCTGCGTACGCACCTCGCCTACCTTGCGGAGATCGCTGAACAGAGACGCTGGCTCGCGGGGGATGCGCTCTCGGTCGCCGATCTCGCCGCCGCCGCCCATCTCTCGGTGCTCGATTTCGCGGGCGAGATCGACTGGTCGGTCGCGCCGGCGGCGAAGGAATGGTATGCGCGCATCAAGTCGCGCCCCTCCTTTCGCCCGCTTCTGGCCGACCGCGTGCCCGGCGTGCGCCCGCCCGCGCACTACGCCGATCTCGACTTCTGAGCTCTTTCCGTCAGCGTGGGCCTGCGCTCGCCTCTAGCGCGGCGAGATGGTCGCGGGCCATCCCAGCCAAGGCCTGGTCTGGAGCGAGAGCGAGCACACGTTCGAGATCGCGCCGGGCAGCGGCGAGGTCGCCCATATCGCGAGAGAGGAGGGCGCGCTCGAGCAGGGCCTCAGCGTTCTCCGGCTCGCGCAGCAACACACGGGCAAGATCAGCCGCCGCGCGCCGCACCTCCCCGCTCTGGCGCCAGGCGGAGGCGCGAAGAATCAACGCCTCGCTGCGGTCCGGGTCGCGCGCGAGCAGCCGCGACAGGTCCTCAATCGCCTCGCGCCACTGCCCGAGTGCGGCGGCGGCGATGGCGCGGTCGATCAAAAGGTCGGCATCATCAGGCCGGGCGGCAAGGCCGCGCGTGGCCGCCACCTGGGCGCGGTCGGGACGGTCAAGCGAAAGCCAAAGCCGGGTCGCGTGGGCAAGCAGCGCAGCGCGCGCATCCGCCGGGGCCTCCGCATGCGCCCCCAAGGCCTCCAGGATCTCCGCCGCCGCCTCGGTGTCGTCGAGCTCGATCAGCGCCACCGCCTCGCAGTGCCGCGCAGCATCTCCCCCGCCCTCAGCCCGCCACCGCCGCGCCTCCGCCAGCGCTTCGCGCGGGGCCAGCATGGCAAGAGCAAGGCACCGGTCGTAGGCGAGATCCGCCCTCGAGGCCGTGACAGCGGCCATGCGGGCTGCTGTCTCTGGCTCTACCGGCAGGGCGGAGGGTGTTGGCAAGGCCTGCTCGCCGGGGCGCGGGGCGGCGCCGGGTGGGCTGTGCCACCACAGTGTGGCAGCGACGATGGCGGCAAGCGGCAGCAAAATCAGAACCCAGCGAACGACGTTCAGGGCAGAGACCCTCGCAGCAAAAGCCGCCGCATGCTAGCGCAACACGGGATGGAGCGCGCTCTTGCCGTCTTCGGCCTCGGCTACTCAGGACGGGCGATTGCCCAGGCTGCCCAGGAGGCGGGCTGGCGCGTGGTCGCGGTGAGCAGAAGCCCGCGCGATGGGCCGCGCTTCGCAGTGGTGCCGTTCACCGACCCGAGGGCGGCGGTCGCCGACGCCACCCACATCGTTTTCACCGCCGCACCTGCAGAGGCTGGCGACCCGGTGCTCGCCGCGCATGGGCAAACGCTGGCCGAGGCCCCCAAGCTCCGCTGGATCGGCTATCTCTCCACCATCGGCGTCTATGGCGATCGCGGCGGGGCGTGGGTGACGGAGACCGATGAGCCAGCACCCGCCAAGCCGCAAAGCCTCGCCCGCCGCGCCGCCGAGGAAGCCTGGGAGACGTTCGCCGCCCGCCGCCGCACCGCGCTCGACCTGATCCGGCTTGGCGGAATCTACGGGCCAGGGCGGTCTCCGTTCGATGACCTGCGCGCCGGGAGGGCGCGTCGCGTCGTCAAGCCCGACCATGCCTTCAACCGCATCCACGTCGCCGACATCGCGGGGCTTGTGCTTGCCGCCGCCGCCCGCCCTGGCGAGGTGGGGCGCGCGCGCGTCCTGCACGGGGTGGACGACGAACCCGCTCTCCAGGCCGAGGTGGTGGCCGAAGCGGCACGCCTGCTCGGCATCGCTGCCCCACCTGAGGTCCCCTTCGCCGAGGCCGCGCGCACCATGGGCCCAATGGCGCTTGGCTTTTGGAGCGAGAACAGGCGGGTGGCGAACGCCCTCACCAAAAGCGCAACGGGCTGGGCGCCACGCTACCCATCATACCGCGAAGGGCTCGCCGCCATCCTCGCCGAGGAGAAGCGTGAGGGTGCTGGCGAGGAGCGCGAGGTCGGCCGGGCGTGACAGGCGATGATCGCCATCCTTGATCAAACTCACCTGCACATCTGTCGAAGCGAGGCACGCCGCCAGCCTAAGGCTCGTCTGCCAGGGCACGGCGGCATCGTTTTGGCCATGCAACAGGCGAACTGGGCCTGTGAAGGGAATCTCGCCGCGCAGGCGAAGCCTTCGCCGCCCGTCCTCGATCAGGGAGCGGGTAAAGACAAGGCCAGCAGGGTCGTACTCGGAGGGTTCGACGACCCGCCCCTCGTCGAAAAGCCGCGCGCGCGTTGCCTCGTCCCAGCGCGCCCAGAGGAGATCCTCTGTGAAGTCGGGCGCGGCGGCGATGCCGACCAGGGCGGCCACCCGGTCCGGTCGGGCAAGCGCGACCTCGAGCATGATCCAGCCCCCCATGGAGGAGCCGACCAACAGTTGCGGCCCCTCGCTGAGGCCATCGATGGCAGCAAGCGCATCCTCCGCCCATGTCCCAATCGTGCCATCCTCGAACCGGCCAGCGGAAGCGCCGTGCCCCGTATAGTCGAAGCGGAGGTAAGCCCAGCCGCGAGTCGCGCACCACGCATCGAGAAAGGAGGCTTTGGTGCCTGTCATGTCCGAGGCGTAGCCGCCGAGGAACACCACGCCCGGGCCCTTGCCGCGGCGCCTGCGCCAGGCGATCGCGCCGTTTGGGCCCTCGATCCGCCCATTCTCCTCCATCGCACGCCCCCATCCGCCACCGTCCTGACGGGCTGCTGCTAGCACGACCACCCGTGGCTTCCGACCCTCCGACCGTGCTTCA
>CALBEG010000056.1 GCA_937927455.1 uncultured Elioraea sp.
CGGGGTCTCGTCACGCGGCTGCCGGGCAACGTGCACCAGACGGATTTCTGGAACGAATTCCTCGCCCCGCCCGCCGACATGGTGCACGACGCGATGCGGCGCTGGCTTGCCGACTCCGGGCTGTTCACGGCGGTCCTCGACCCCGGCAGCCGCGGCCGGGCCGATCTTGCCCTGGAGGCACGTCTCATCGCCCTGCTCGGCGACGGGACGGATCCGCGCGCCCCAGCCGCGCGCTTGCACCTGCAGACCTTGTTGATCGGCCTCGATCGCGAACCGCCGCGGATCCTTGCCCGCGGCGACTAAGACCGGCGTGTGCCTGTCGCTTCGCTCACGCCGGAGGTGCTTGCTCCGGCTCGGTCGCAGGCGCTCGCGCTCGTGTTGGCCGACCTCGAGGCGGATCTGCGTCGCAGCCTCGCGTGAGGGTTCGTCCGCTCTGTCGCCGCGTTCATCACTCCGCGTCGGGCTGCGCCTCCGGGGCTGCGCACTGCACGGCCGGCAAGGCGAGCATCGCAACTTCCGAACGCAGGAGAGAGTGGAGGGGAGCGAGAGCGACTCCGAAGCGACGCGCGTTGCACAGCTGGGGCGCGAGCACGCAGTCGGCGATTGTTGGCGCCTTGCCGAAGCAGAAGGGGCCGGTCCCGCCCGCGATCATCGCCTCGCAGGCGGTAGTCCCGCGGACGATCCAGTGCGCGTGCCAAGCCTGTTGCGCTACGGCATCGAGCTTCAGCACGCGGTCGAGATACTCGCGCACCATCAGATTGCAGAGAGGAGAAACCTCGCAGGCGATGGCAAGCGCGAAGCTCCGCACTTGGGCGCGGGAAATCGGATCGCGCGGCAGCAAGGGCGGAAGCGGATGCTCCTCCTCCAGCCACTCCAGGATGGCAAGCGACTGGGTGAGCGGCACGCCGTCAACCTCGAGGGTGGGAACGAGCCCCTGCGGGTTGCGCTCGAGATAGTCCTGCCGCCGATGGTCGCTGCCTTCGCGTACCAGTTTGAGCGGCACGATGGCGTGAGGAAGCCGCTTGAGGTTGAGGGCGATGCGGACGCGATAAGCGGCCGAGGAGCGCCAATAGGCGTGCAGGGAGAGCGTCACGGAGGCGTACCCTGGTCCTCGGTCGCCCCGGTCGGTGCGCACACCGCCCGCCGCGCGTGTTCGATTGCCTGCTCGAGCACTGCGGCGTCGCCGATGTGGTTGGCGAGGAGCAGCACGAGGGCGGCATCCAACCGACGCGACTCCTCCGGCGAGAGGTCGTGGTGGGCGCGGACCAGGGTGACGAATACGGCGTCCGGGTCGGCGAGTTTCGCAGCAGTGTCGAGCATAGTTAGGCGGCCTCGCGCGCAGCTTCGACCGCCGCGCGCCCGTAAAGACGAGCGAGCGCGGCGGCAAGGCAGTCCGTTGATGGCGTCCGGAAGCGCGCAGCGACGTGCTGGTCGGGGCGGACGAGATAGGCGGTGCCGGCGGAGGCGGCGTACCGGTCCGCCGCGACCCCCTCCGAAGGGACGGTGACAGTGTGCAGGCCGGGCAGGCTGCCAGTGATCCCGTCACCGAAACGAAGCAGCACCGGGTCGTTGCCGAGACGGTTGAGCAGGAACCCGTCGGCCAGCGGCGCATCGACGCAAGGCGCCCCGGGAGGCGGCCCGCCCGCCCAGGCGTCCGAGTCGGGTGTGGAGAGTGGGCTCGCCGCGTAACTGTGCGGCAGAGAGAGCCGACCAGAGTTGACCATCTCCCGCGCGAAGGCATGCTCGCGCGCGAGCAGCAGCGCCGCGTCGCGATAGGCGCGGGCCGCCTCCGTCTTCGGCGTGATGAAATCGGTCGCCCGCGTCGAGTGCAAGATGTTCTCGTCTGTCGCAGGGATCCGCTCGGCATCGTAACTGTCGAGCAACCCGTCGGGTGCCATACCCTTCAGCACGGCCGCAAGTTTCCAGGCGAGGTTGTCGGCATCCTGGATGCCGCCATTGCCGCCGCGGGCACCGAACGGGCTGACTTGGTGCGCGGAGTCGCCAACAAAGAAAATCCTCCCGTGCCGGAAGCGCTCCAAGCGTCGGCAACGGAAGGTGTAGACACTGACCCATTCGAGGTCGAAGACGACATCCCTGCCGAGCATCGCACGGATGCGTGGCGCGACCCGCTCAGGCCTCTTTTCCTCCTCCGGGTCCGCTTCCCAGCCGAGCTGGAAATCAATGCGCCACACCCCGTCCGGCTGTTTGTGCAAAAGAACCGACTGGCCGGGATGGAACGGCGGGTCGAACCAGAACCAGCGCTCGGTCGGGAATGGCACCTCGGTCTTCAGCACGATGTCCGCGATGAGGAATCGGTCGCGGAACACTTGGCCTACGAAGGGAAGACCCAAGGCCTCGCGCACGGTGGAGCGTGCGCCGTCGCAGGCGGCAAGCCACTCGGCCTCGAGGACGTAGGCTCCTTCTGGCGTTTCGACATCGAGACGAACGCCGTCGTCACGAGGATCGACCGATACGACACGTGACTTCCAACGCAGATCGATGAGCCCGGTCTCGATGCAGGCCTCGACCAGCCACTCTTCCAAGTAATACTGCTGGAGGTTCACGAAGGCGGGCATGCGGTGCCCGCCCTCGGGCAAGAGGTCGAAGGCGTAGGTGAGCGAGGAGCCGAAGAAGACCTTGCCGACCTTCCAGGTTACGCCCTTGTCGAGCAGCTTTTGGCCGAGGCCGAGCCGGTCGTAGATCTCCAGGCTGCGCTTGGCGAAGCAGATGGCGCGGCTGCCGAAACTGACCGTGTCGTCGTCGTCGAGCACGACGGAGGCGATGCCGTGGCGGGCGAGGTCGAGCGCGAGGGTGAGGCCGACGAGACCAGCGCCGACGATGACGACGCGGGCTGATCCGCCCTTGCCGTCGAGCTCGGGCGGACGTCGGAACGGGAAGCGCGGGTTGGTGTAGATGGTCGGCATGGCATTTCCTTTCGTTCCCTCCCGTCGCCCCGCGCCTCGTCAGACATGCACCTCGGCAGTCTTCGGCGCGGTCTCGCCTTCCAGCGCGCGCCAGAGCGCGAGGTCGCGCTCGGCCGTCCAGACGCGCGGATGGTCGATGCCGAGTGCCTCGTCATAGGCGCGCGACACGTTAAACGGCATGCAGTGCTCGAAAATCACCCACTGGCCGAAGTCAGGCCGCAGCGCGTGCATAGCGGCCTCATAGGCTTCCTTAAGCGGCGCCCCCCGCTTGACGTAGGCGCGCACGAGCCCGAAGAGACGGGTGACGAAGGCCTCCGTTCCCTCGATGGCAAGGCGCGAGTCCGAGCCCGTGACAAGAGCCCGCCCGCGGCCAGGCACCAGCGCTTCCGGGCCGAGCGCGCGGATAGCGGCCAATGTTGCAGGCCAGTCGCGGAAATGCGCGTCGCCGCAATAGGGTGTGGCGCCGAACTCAACGGTGTCCCCGGCGAAAAGTACTCGCTCCTTCGGCAGCCACACCACGGTATCCCCGGCGGTGTGCGCGCGACCGACCTGGATAATGCGCACCTCGCGCCGCCCGAGCCAGAGCGTCACGTCGCGCGCGAACGTCATCGTCGGCCATGTCAGGCCCGGAATGCTGTCGCGACCGCGGAACAGGCGAGGAAAGCGAACGATCTCGGAGGCCATGTCCTCCGCCCCGCGCTCGGCAATCAGGGCGCGCGTTGCGTCCGAAGCGAGGATCGCGTCTGCCCGATAGGCCGAGGCACCAAGCACGCGCACTGCGTGGTAGTGGGTGAGCACGAGATGACGGATCGGCTTGCCCGTCACCGCTCGGATGCGCGCGATCACGCCTTCCGCCATGGCAGGGGTCGCTTGCGCATCGATCACCAGCACGGACTCGTCGCCAATGACGACGCCTGAGTTCGGGTCGCCCTCCGCCGTATAAGCGTAGAGCCCCGGCCCAATCTCCTCGAAGTTGACGCGTTTTTCCTCGAGGTCGGCGGTGGAGGCGAAGGCCTTGCTCATCGTCATGCCGCCTTGCGCTCGGTTGCGACGGCCGCAACGCGCTGGTCGATCGCGCCGAAGATAGATCGGCCTTCGGCATCCTTCATCTCGATCCGCACACGGTCGCCCGCGCGCAGGAACGGGGTGTGCGGCGCGCCGTGCAGGATCGTCTCGATGGTGCGCGCCTCCGCGATGCACGCGAAACCCACGCCCCCTTGATCGACCCAGGCTCGCGCGAGGTCCTTGTGACGGTTGGAGACGGTTCCCGCCCCGAGGATGGTGCCGGCACCGAGCGCGCGCGTGCGCGCCGCATGCGCGATCAGTCGGGGAAAGCCGAACTGCATGTCGTGTCCGGCATCGGGGCGACCGAAGAGCGTTTCGTTCAAGGAGCAGAGAAGTGCGCCATGCAGCCGATCGCCATCCCAAGCCGCGCCAAACTCGTCGGGGGTGATCGCGACGGGCGAGAAAGCGGAAGCGGGCTTCGATTGGAAGAAGCCAAAGCCCTTGGCGAGTTCGGAGGGGATCAGGTTACGCAGCGAGACGTCGTTGACGAGCAGGAACAGCCGGATCGCGGCGCGTGCCATCGCCTCATCCGCCCCCATCGGCACGTCATCGAGTACGACCGCAACCTCGCCCTCGAAATCGAGCCCCCACGCCTCGTCGCCGAGCGGGATGTCGTCGCAAGGGCCGAGGAAACCATCCGACCCCCCCTGGTACATCAGCGGGTCGTCGCGGAAGGAAGGCGGCATCTCCGCGCCACGCGCGCGCCTGACGAGCTCGACATGGTTGAGATACGCGGAACCGTCCGCCCACTGGTAAGCACGCGGCAGCGGCGAGGCGCAGGCCGCAGCGTCGAAGGGGACACCCCGCGAGGTGTCCGTCTCGAATGCGGTCCATTCCGCCGCGAGCGCGGAGCCGAGGCACACCCAGTTGTCGAGCGCGACCTGCAGTGTTGGTGCGGTAGCAGCACGCTCGGCGCGGGTGAGGTCGCGGCTGACCAGAAGGAGGCGTCCGTCGCGACCGCCCTCGCGCAGGCTGGCGAGTTTCATCGCCTGCCCCCGTTCGACAAGGACGACGGGGTCGAATACTGGACCAATTTTTACTCCCGCATGTTGAGCCTACGCGCTGTCGCTGCGTCGCGGCCACGACGGCCCGAGGTCACTCCGCCGCGCGCTTCACCTTCCAACTGTCGGCGTAGTCGGGCCATTCGCAGGCGAACGCCGAATCGGAGATTTCAAGCGCGTCTCGGGTGTCGAGCATAACAGCGTACTCGTCGGTGGCCGGCTTCGGCTGGACGAAGGCACGCTCCAGCGCCTTCGGATGCGGCCCGTGCGTGAAGCCGCAGGGATGCAACGTCATCATCCCCGCTCGGATGTTGTCGCGCGAGAAGAAATCGCCAGCATGGTAGAACAGCACCTCATCGTAGTCGTCATTGTTGTGGAAGAACGGAACCTTCAGTGCACCCGGGTCGGTCTCGAAAGGGCGGGGGGTGAAGGTGCAGACGACAAAACGGTTGGCGACAAAGGTTGTGTGCGCCGAGGGCGGCAAGTGATAGCGGTGCGAAACGAGCGGACGAATCTGATCGACATTGAGCTTCACAGGCGCGAGATCACCATGCCAGCCAACCGCATCCAAGGGGTTGAATGGATAGGTGCAGACGGAAATCGCATTGCGGCGTTTGATTACTACCCTTGTCGTGTTCTCGTGCTGCTGGGCGCGGAAGGCGTCGTCAATCCCAGGCGTCTCGAGCACCGCCGGGTCGAAGATCGCGTGGTGCCCAAGCATGCCTTTGTCCGGGAGCATGTAGGTCGAGCCCGTCGCCTCAATCAGCAGGCAGGTGGTCGGTTCGGTACACTCGAGGCGCCACATTGTGGAGCGCGGCAAGACGATGTAGTCGCCCTCGCGGAACGTCATGTGGCCGTAGTCGCAGAACAGGTGGCCGGCACCGCGATGCACGAAGATGAGTTCGTCGCCGTCGGCGTTTCGCGCGAGATGATCCATCGCCGCCGGCGCGCGCCAGAAGCGCAGACGAACGTGCTGGTTGAACAGTATGTCGGGCGCATCGAATGGCGAGGCGTGCTCGGCGTTGATGCGGTTGAGATCGAAGGCGCGCGGGCGAAGGGGGCCCTCCCATGACGACCACCCGGTCGGCGGGTGGCGATGATACATATGCGTGGCAGGGCCGAAGAACCCCTCTTTGCCCATCTCGCGTTCGAACGTGCCGGCCGGCAGGTCGGCGTGCGCTTGGCGTGAAGTCTGCCCCTCGAGGCGCGGAAAGCGGATGTACTGCTTCATCGCAGAACCCTCCCCGGTATGCTGCACGTGGCTTGCCGGCAGCCGCTTGCTCGTGCTGATAGTTTCATATGAAACCAAAGTCAAGAAGCGCCATTGACGTGACTGCCGACGGGAAGGAGAGGAGCGCGGGCCAGTTTCGCCTCGAGGCGTTCCTGCCCTATCTCCTTTCGGTGGCGGCGAACCGGATGAGCCGGCTGGTCGCACGCCGCTATGAGGAGGCGTTCGGCATCAGCATTGCGGAATGGCGTTGTCTTGCGGTGATCGGTGCGGGCGAAGCAGTCAGCGCAAGCGGCATTGTCGAACGGACCGCGATGGACAAGGTGAAGGTGAGCCGCGCGCTCGCGTCGCTTGAGGCGAAGGGGCTGGTGCGACGGGCACCGCACCCGACAGACGGCCGTCTCGCTCTCGTATCCTTCACTCTGCGCGGACGAACGGTCTATGCGCGGATCGTTCCACTGGCCCTGGAGACCGAGGGCGAGGTGCTCGCGGGGCTTTCGGCGGCCGAGGAACGAGCCCTGCGCGCTGGGCTCGCGCGTCTGCTGGTGCGGATCGAGGATCTAGACGCGCCGGGGACGGCAGCTAGAGCAGGCCCCTCTGACGCAAGGAAGTCCAGCCTGCGCGACCAACGATGACATGGTCATGCACGATTATGCCGAACAGGTCCGCAGCCTCGGCGATCTCGCGCGTCATTTCGATGTCGGCACGCGACGGGGTCGGGTCGCCGGAGGGGTGGTTGTGCACCAGGATCAGGGCGGTGGCGTGCAGCTCGAGCGCGCGCTTCACAACCTCGCGCGGATAGACGGGGGTGTGGTTCACTGTACCGCGGCCCTGCACCTCGTCGGCTACAAGCTGGTTTTTCGGATCGAGGAACAGGACGCGGAACTGTTCGACAGGCTCGCGGGCGCAGACTGCGGTTAAATAGTCGATCAACTGTGTCCAGTTAGAGAGAAGGGGCTTCTCCGCCGCCTGGGTGCGGGCGAGCCTGAGTGCGGCCGCTTGGACGAGCTTGAGTGCCGCCACGCTGTGCGGTCCGAGCCCGCGCGTCTCGAGAAGCACCTTGGTCGGCGCAGCCAGCACCTCGGCGAAGCTGCCGAAGCGGTTTATCAGTGCCTTGGCGAGTGGTTTGGTGTCGCCCTTCGGCATGGCGAAGAAGAGGAGCATCTCGAGGAGCTCATAATCCGCGAGGGCCTCGGGGCCGCGTGTGAGAAGCTTGTCGCGCAGCCGCGCGCGGTGCCCGTGCGGACCGGTCGAGGGAAACTGTGCCTCGGCCGGCGCCCGCGGCCAAGCGGCCTCGGCGGCCGGCTTAGTGGAGGCGCCGGCTGCGCAGGGGGGCACGAGGACGGCAGGAGCTTCGGAAAATCCGCGGGGCTGTGGCAACGGCGACTTGGGAAAGCTTTGCTCGGCCGCGTCTCTTCCGAATAGCCGTCGCAGCAGTCGCATCGCGCAGCCTCATGGAAAGCAATAAAGTTGTAAAACCTTGCCAACAGACACGCAACAGTTGAGTAGGCTGCGAGTTCAAGGCAGCTAGGCTCAGGACCCATTTATCGCTTGGTGCGACGCGGCGTGGTGTGAGTCTGAGCATTGCGGAGGTTCCGCCATGCCCAGCCCAAAGCCGCCTTTCCTGCTTTCGCCTGCGCAGATGCGCCGCCTGTCGCCGCACTTCCCGCTGTCCCGTGGCATTCCGCGCGTGGATAACCGCCGCGTGCAAAGCGGCATCATCTCCGTCATCCGCCACGGTCTGCGCTGGTGTGATGCGCCCGCGGCCTACGGACCCCACAAGACCCTCTCCAACCGCTTCGTGCCTGAAGCCGCATGCGCG
>CALBEG010000057.1 GCA_937927455.1 uncultured Elioraea sp.
GAAGCCTTCGCTGCCGAGTTCAGCGCCATCCTGTCGCGGCAGATGGAGGAGAGGCGGGTTTGATGGCGGGCGCGATCCTCGACCCCCCGCGGGGGGTGAAAGGCAAGCGGCGGTATCGGCCGATGGCGGAGATCAACATGATCCCGCTGATCGACGTGATGCTCGTCCTCCTCATCATCTTCATGGTCTCGGCCCCGCTTCTCACGGTCGGGGTGAATGTTGATCTGCCGCGCACCGCGGCGAACCCCGTCTCGTCACCCGATGAGCCGATTTCGCTCTCCATCACCGCCGAGGGGCGGGTGTTCATCCAAGAGACGGCGGTCGAGGTCGGCGATCTCGTGCCGCGGCTTGCCGCGATCGCCGAGGCGAGGGGTGGCAACGAAGCGCGGATCTTCGTGCGCGCAGATCGCGCCCTTGCTTATGGGCGGGTGATGGAGGTGATGGGGCTGATTGCGCAGGCGGGGTTCACCCGGGTCGCTCTGCTCGCCGAACAGCCGGCCGGCCAGCAGCCGGCGCGGGCCGGGACGCGCTGAGGGCGCGCGTGGGCGGCGGTGCGTCGGTCCCTTCTCCTTTCGGCAGGCCTGCATGGCTTGCTTTTGTTTGCGCTCCTGCTCGGCGTGTCGCCGACGAAACGCTTCGAGGAGCCGCGCGAGGAGGGGATCTCGGTCGAGCTGATGATCGCGCTGGGACCGGCCTCGCAGGCAGAGACGCCGGCTGCCCCTGCCGAGCCTGAGCCCTCGCCTGCGCCGAGCCAGATCCCGGAGCCTGTGCCGCCCTTGGAGGCACCTCCGCCTCCTCCGCCGCCCCCGCCGCCACCCCCTCCGCCGCCTCAGCCGAGCCAGCCTGAGCCGCCGCCGCCCTCGCCGGCGCCCGCGCCACCTCCGCCACCCGCACCCGCGCTGGAGCCCGCCCCGGCCCGCCCGCCCCCGCCGGCGCCCGCGCCACCCCCGCCGCCGGCGCCTGCGCCGCCGCGGCCCCCCTCCCCGCCGCCGCCGGTGCAGACGCCGCCGGTGCAGCGCCCGCAGGAAGGCTCGACCGCCTTGCAGAACACGCTCGAGCGGCTTCGCCAACAGCAGGCGCAGCGCCAGGCCCAGCCGCAGCGGCCGACGGGCGGGGGGGCTCCCGCAGCCGGTGCGCCGGGGGGAACCGCGCCCACTCCGGGCCTTAGCCGCGGCGAGATCGAAGGCCTATCGAACCGGATCTCGGAGTGCTGGTCGGTCGATCCCGGCATGCTCGGGCTCGATCAAATCGTGGTCGAGGTCACGGCACGGTTCCGCCCTTCGGGCCAGGGAGTGGCGGTGATCGCGGTGCAACCTGCACCAGGCACCAATCTTGCCGACCCCCGCGTGCGCGCGCTGTTCGAGAGCGCGCAAAGGGCGTTGCGCAACCCGCGCTGCGAGCCTCTGCCCGTGCCGGCGGAGAAGATCGCCACGCTTGAGAGCGCGATCTTCCGCTTCAACCCACGCGGGTTGATCCGCTGATCCGCTCGCCCTCACGTCGGTTCCATCGCACGTGGCATCGACCCAGCGTGCCCGGTGCGCTACGAAGCGCGCGACCGGAGACGATGGCCGTTACGATGACGAAGCAAATTCTCTCCTCCACCGCGTTCGAAGCCCTGGAAAGGCTGAGCCTTTCGCGGCGCGTTCTGCTCGCCGCCGTGCCGGTGGCGACGAGCATGCTCGCCCTCGATGCCCGCGCTCAGGCCGAGAGGCCGGTGATCGACATCACCCGCGCGCGCACCGACCCCCTCCCGATCGCGATTCCTGATTTCGCCGGCGCGCAGCCTTGGGGTGCGCAGATCGCCCAGGTGATCACCGCCAACCTTGCGCGCTCTGGCCTTTTCCGCCCGATCGACCGCCGTGCCTTTCTCCAGGACAACCCGGACGGCACGCCACGCTTCGCCGAGTGGCGCGTCATTGGTGCGCAGGCGCTGGTGACGGGACGCGTCGACCAGCAGGGGGAGCGGCTTCGCGTGGAGTTCCGGTTGTGGGACGTGCTGCCCGGTTCGCAGCTTCAGGGCACGGCCTACACGACGCAGATCCCCAATTGGCGGCGGATCGCGCACATCTGTTCGGATGCCATCTATGAGCGGCTGCTGGGCGAGAAGGGCTACTTCGACACCCGCATCGTCTATGTCTCGGAATCCGGTCCGCGCGATCGCCGCATCCGCCGCCTCGCCATCATGGACCAGGACGGCGAGAACCACCGCTTCCTCACGGACGGGACCTGGGCGGCGCTTACCCCCCGATTCCATCCCAACACGCGCGAGATCGCCTACATGTCCTATGCGCGGAACGAACCGCGCGTGTTCCTGATGGACGTGGATACGCGGCGCGAAACACTGCTCGGCAACTTCCCGGGCATGACCCTCTCGCCCCGTTTCAGCCCCGACGGCAACAGCGTGATCCTGTCCGCCATCCGCGGCGGGGATGCCAACATCTACGTCGTTGATCTGCGTACGCGGCGGGAACGTCAGCTCACCTTTGGCCCCTCGCTCGACGTCTCGCCGTCCTTCTCGCCGGACGGGCAGAAGATCGTGTTCAACTC
>CALBEG010000058.1 GCA_937927455.1 uncultured Elioraea sp.
CATGACCAACCGCACCGACCGCCTGTCGCGCCGCGCCGCCCTGCCGGCTCTCGCCGCTGCCGCCGCAGCGGCTCCCGTCACCGCGAAGGCCACGTCCGCGGGGCCCTACAAGGTGGTCTACCACCTCAACCAGCCGGGCGGTGAAGACTTCGCGTACTACCGCCAGATGCTGCGCAACATTCGCAACCACCTCAGCATCAATCCGCCCGAGGGGATCGACCTCCGCGTCGTGATGCACGGGCCTGGGATCAATCTCCTGCGTCGCGCCGCCAAGGCTGACCCGCAGATCGCCGCCACGGTGGACGAGCTCAAGCTGAAAGGCGTGAAGTTCCAGATCTGCCGCATCACACTTTCGCTCGACAACATCAAGCTCGAAGAGCTCTACGACGCCGACGAGGGCGATCTTGTGCAGTCCGGCGTGTTCGAACTGATGCGTCTGCAGCAGCGCGAGGGGTTCGCCTATCTGAAGATCTGACGTCTTGCGCGGGCAGGCCCGTGGGCTGAGGGCCGACAAGCCAGAGTCTTCGTGTCTGTGACGATCCGACGCAGCGCGCGAGGGTGGTTCCCCTCCCCTTCGCGCTTCGCGCACCGGCGCCGTGATCGTCGCGTCTGGCCCTGGTGCGGGGCGGTTTCCCCGCCCCTCACGCGTCCATCTTCAGCGCGGCGAGGAAGGCGGACTGCGGGATCTCCACCTTGCCGAACTGGCGCATGCGCTTCTTGCCTTCCTTCTGCTTCTCCAGGAGCTTGCGCTTGCGGGTGATGTCGCCGCCGTAGCACTTGGCGGTGACGTCCTTGGCGAGTGCCGAGATCGTCTCGCGCGCGATGATGCGCCCGCCGATTGCGGCCTGGATCGCGATCCTGAACAGCTGGCGGGGGATCAGCTCCTTCAGTTTCTCGCAGATCGCCCGCCCGCGCTTCTCCGCCTGCGACCGGTGCGCGATGAAGGCGAGCGCATCGACGGGATCGCCGTTGACCAGGATGGAGATCTTGACGAGGTCGGAACGCTCGTAGCCGTCCATCACGTAGTCGAAACTGGCGTAGCCGCGGCTGACGGACTTCAGCCGGTCGTAGAAGTCGAACACCACTTCGTTGAGCGGCAGGCGATAGACCGCCATCGCGCGATTGCCGACATAGGTGAGATCGACCTGCACGCCGCGACGTTCGTTGCAGAGGGTGAGAATTGCCCCGAGATGCTCATCCGGCACGAAGATGGTTGCCTTGATCCAGGGCTCCTCGATGTGGTCGATCCGCGACAGGTCCGGCATGTCCGCCGGGTTGTGGAGCTCCATCGTCTCGCCATTCGTGAGATGCACGCGATAGACGACGGAGGGCGCAGTCGCGATCAGGTCGAGGTCGAACTCGCGCGCAAGCCGCTCCTGCACGATCTCGAGGTGAAGCAGGCCAAGAAAGCCGCAGCGGAAGCCGAAGCCGAGCGCGGCGGAGGTTTCGGGTTCGTAGTGGAAGGCTGCGTCGTTCAGGCGGAGCTTGGCGAGGCTCTCGCGCAGCTTCTCGAAATCGTCCGCATCGGTCGGATAGAGACCACACCAGACAACGGGAACGGACGGCTTGAAGCCGGGCAGCGGTTCGGCAGCCGGAATGCGGTCGTCGGTGATCGTGTCACCCACCGAACAGTCCGCCACCGTCTTGATCCCGGCGGTGATGTAGCCCATCTCGCCAGGGCCCAGATCGTCTACGGTCACCATCTTCGGCGTGAACACGCCCACCGCCTCGACGGTGTGTACCGCCCCCGTGCTCATGAAACGGATGCGCTGCCCCTTGCGCAGCCGCCCATCCTTCACCCGCACCAGCACGACCACGCCGAGGTAGGGATCGTACCAGGAATCGACCAGAAGCGCCTTCGTCGGCGCCGCCTCATCCCCCTTCGGCGGCGGCAAGCGGGTGATGATCGCCTCCAGCACCTGGTCGATGTTCAGCCCCGTCTTCGCCGAGATCAGCACGGCGTCGTCCGCCGGCAGGCCGATCACGTCCTCGATCTGCTGCTTAACGCGATCGGGTTCCGCCGCCGGCAGGTCGATCTTGTTCAGCACCGGCACGATCTCATGCCCTGCATCGATCGCCTGATAGACATTGGCGAGGGTTTGCGCCTCCACCCCTTGCGAGGCGTCGACGACCAGAAGCGAGCCCTCGCAGGCGGCGAGGCTGCGCGACACCTCGTAGGCGAAGTCAACGTGCCCGGGCGTGTCCATCAGGTTGAGCACGTAGGTCTCGCCGTCCTTCGCACGCCAGGCGAGGCGCACGGTCTGCGCCTTGATGGTGATGCCGCGTTCGCGCTCGAGCTCCATCGAGTCGAGCACCTGGTCCTTCATCTCGCGCTCGGAGAGAGCGCCGCAGGCCTGGATCAGGCGGTCGGCGAGGGTCGACTTGCCGTGGTCGATGTGCGCGATGATCGCGAAGTTGCGAATGCGCGAAAGGGGCGTGTCGGTCATGGCCCTGTCGGTCGGGCAGCGGCCCGGCTGGCGGTGTGCGTCACCCTCACGCAGTTAGGGCAATCCCAGGGTTTGTCAAAGCACGGCCGCGGCAGCCAGAACCGGGCGCCGATCAGCCGCGCAGCACCGCCCCGGTCGCTTTGGCCACCGCGGCGACGACGCGCTCGGCGAGCGCTTCGAGCTCGGTGTCCGTCAGCGTCCTCTCGCGGGGCTGGATTGTGACGGCGACGGCGAGGCTCTTCTTGCCCGGTTCGATGCCCTGGCCGCGATAGATGTCGAACAGCTCCACGCGCTCGATCAGGGCGCGATCCGCCGCCCGCGCAGCGCGCAGCACCGCCCCCGCCGCCACCGCCTCGTCGACGACGAAGGCGAAATCCCGCTGCACGGGCTGGAAGGCGGGAAGGTCGGGGTTGCCACGCCGCTTGCGCCGGGGCGGCGCGATCGCGCTGAGGTCAAGCTCGAACACCGCAACCGGGCCCGCGAGGTCGAGGGCGGCAAGCACGCGCGGGTGGAGTTCGCCGAACAGACCCACAGTGACGTTCGGCCCGACACGCAGCAGAGCGGATCGGCCCGGGTGCAACCAGGAGGGCGGCTCCGGCACCACCTGAACCCCGTCGAGATTGACGCCGAGCCCGGCGAGCACCGCGAAAGCGTCGCCCTTGGCGTCGATGGCATCGAAGGGGCGCGACGGCTGCGCCCAGTGCCGAGGCGTTGCTCCGGTGCGAAGCCCGGCGGCGACCAGGCTCTGTTCACCCGGCTCTCCGCCCCAAAAGGCAGGGCCGATTTCGAACAGCGCGACGTCGCTGAAACCACGCGCGCTGTTGCGGGCCGCCGCAGCGGTCAGGGTGGCCAGGATGGTCGGGCGCAACGAGTCGAGGTCGGAGGCGATCGGGTTGAGCAGGCGGCGTGCTTCGTCGCCGCCGCCGAACAGAGCAGCCAATCGTCCGTCCATGAAGGAGAAGGTGACGCACTCGGCGAGGCCCCGCGCGGCCAGAACGCGGCGGGCGGTGGCGGCGCGCGCCATGCTGGGCGTGAGCGAGGGCGGCGGCACCACTTGGGCCCTGCCCGAATCATCCTTCAGAGGCGGCATCGGCGCGGCGGGAACCGTGTCGAGACCGACGATTCGCAGCACCTCTTCGATCAGGTCATACTCGGCCTGCGGGTCGGGTTCGCCGGCGCAATCGTTGCGCCAGCTCGGAATGCGCACGGTGATGCGGTCGGCCTCGCGCGATACCGTCTCGAAGCCGAGACGGCCGAGGATCGCGCAGGCCTGATCCGCCGGCACGGCGAGCCCGCCGAAGTTTTCGAGGCGCGAGAAGCGTAAGGACGCGGTGCGACGGGTGCGCGGTTCCGCCCCGGCTTCCACGATCTCGGAGGCTTCGCCGCCACAGAGGTCAAGGATCATCCTGGTCGCGGCTTCGGTCGCCTCGCGCATGAGGCCGGCATCGATTCCGCGTTCGAACCGGTAGCGCGCATCGGTGGTGATGCCGTGGCGGCGCCCTGAATTGGCGATCGCCACGGGGTCGAACAGCGCGACCTCGAGGAACACTTCGGTCGTTGCCTCGGTGCAGCCCGTCTCCTCGCCGCCGACGATGCCGGCCAAGGCCCGTGCCCCGTGCGCATCGGCGATGACGCAGTCTGCCTCCGTCACCGTCACCTCGCGCCCATGCAGGCCGCGGAAGGTCTCGTTGCGGCCCTGGCGCATGGTCAGCATGCCGCCGACAAGAGTCTTCGCGTCGAATACGTGCAGCGGCCGGCCGAGATCGAGCGTGAAGAAGTTGGTGATGTCGACGAG
>CALBEG010000059.1 GCA_937927455.1 uncultured Elioraea sp.
CAGCGTCTCCATCACGCAGCCGAGCAGGAGATAGAACACGACGATGGCGAGGATCATCGCGGTCGGCGGCCAACCGAGCCCGAGCACGAGGTCGGTCACGGCGCGGATCAGCCCGATCGAGACCATCACCATGTTCAGGAAGAAGGCCGCGATCACGATCAGCATGATCATGCCCGTGCTGCGTGCGGTTCCCTCGAAGGCGGCGGCGAGCACGGGCCAGGTGAGGCGGCGGTTCAGCGCGACGAGGACGAGTGTCGCGGTGAGGCCGAGCGCGGCGGCTTCCGTCGGGGTGGCGATGCCCGCGTAGATCGAGCCGACGACGAGCAAAAACAGGACCAGTGGCGGAACGAGGTGGATCAGCCCTGCGATGCGCGCGCGCCAGAGGCCCCGCGGGTTCGTCGGCGGCCCGTCAAGCCCGGGCCGAAGCAGGCAGAACAGGAGCACGGTGAGCGAGAAGAGCAGCGCGAGCAGGATGCCGGGAAGCAAGCCGGCAGCGTAGAGGCTGATCACTGAGGTGTCGGACAACACCGCATAGAGGATCATGTTGATCGAGGGCGGGATAAGGATGCCCAGGGTGCCGCCTGCCGCGATCGAGCCGAGGAAAAGTCGAGGCGAATAGCCCCCGCGCGCCATGTTCGGGATCGCCACCGTGCCGATGGTGGCGGCGGTCGCGACGGAGGAGCCGGAGGTGGCGGCAAAGATGGCAGAGGCTGCGATGTTGGTGTGCATTAGCCGCCCGGGGATGCGCGCGAACCATGGGGCCAGCGCATCGAACAGACGCTCGGATGCGCCTGAGCGGTGCATCAGCTCGCCCATCATGATGAACATCGGCAGCGCGACCAGCAGGAAGTCGTGCGAAGCGTTCCAGGCGAGCTCTCCGAGCGCGCCGGTGAGAGGCAGAAAGGCGTAGCGTTCAGAGAGGATGTAGCCGAGCAGACCGAGCGCGGCGGCGACCGGCACGCCGGCGCCGATCAGCGCGACGAGCAGGACAGCGGTGGTGCCGATCATCGCGCGCGGTCGTTCGCGGGGGTGGGGAGCTGTGCCCCCGCTTCCGCGATCTCCTCCTCGACCCGGGTGGGGCCGATCAGGCGATCGAAGCCGTCAGCGTCGCGCGCGACGAGGGCGCGCATGGCGAAGAGGGGGGTGAGGACGGCGACCACGGCAAGCCATGCAAGCCCCGCCCACCACAAAGCCTGCGGCAGCCACAACGGCGTGCGCAGCGTGGAGACGGATCGCGCGTCGACCGACCACGAGTAGGCGAGCGTGCCGAAGGCGAACCAGGCGAGGGAGAGGGCGACAACGGCGAAGGCCACCGCCGCCACAAGATCGAGCGTGCGTCGCAGTCCTGACGGCAGGCGTTCGAGCAGGATGTCGACGCGGATATTGCCCTTCGACGTGACGGTCCATGCTGCGCCGAGGCCGATCGCGGCCGCCAGCGCATAGCCCGAAAGCTCGAAACTCTCCACCATGCCGCGGCGGAAGATGGCGCGGGTGACAACGTCGAGAGTGATGAGCAGGCCGCAGCCGATCAGGATGATCGCGCCTGATGCCCAGGCGAGCGCGCGCGTGATGCGTCGGACCGCTCCCTGCAACCCTCTCCCCCTCACGTGCCCCCCGTGCCGCTCTCGCGCCGTATTTCAGGCCCCGGCAGCGTTTCCGGCAAGGGGGTGAGGCTCACACTTCGAGCAGGAGCCGCTCAGGGTCCTCGACGGATTCCTTGATCCGCACCAGCGTGCTGACGGCCTCGCGCCCGTCAATGATTCGGTGGTCGTAGGAGAGGGCGACGTACATCATCGGCCTGACCTCGACCTTGCCGCCGACGGCGACGGGACGGTCTTCGATCTTGTGCATGCCCAGGATCGCCGACTGCGGCGGGTTGAGGATGGGGGTGGACATCAGGCTGCCGAAGACGCCGCCGTTGGTGATGGAGAACGTTCCGCCTGCCATCTCCTCCAGCGTCAGCGTGCCGTCGCGCGCCTTGCGGCCGAACTCAGCGATCGCGCGCTCGATCTCGGCGATCGAGAGCGTCTCGGCGTTGCGCAGCACGGGCACCACGAGCCCGGTGGGCCCGGAGACCGCGATGCCGATGTCCATGTAGTGGTGGTAGACGATGTCCTCGCCGTCGATCATGGCGTTGACGGCGGGGAACTCGCGCAGAGCGGCCACAGAGGCCTTGACGAAGAAGCCCATGAAGCCGAGGCGCACGCCATGTTTCTTCTCGAACGCGTCGCGGTACTTGGCGCGCAAGGCGATCACCGCCGACATGTCGATTTCGTTGAAGGTGGTGAGGATGGCGGCGGTGTTCTGCGCCTCCTTCAGCCGCCGCGCGATGGTGGCGCGCAGCCGCGTCATGCGCACGCGCTCGGTGCGCCGTTCCCCACTGATGGGTTTTGGCGGCGGAACGGTTTGCGGCGCGGCGGAGGGGGCGGGCTTCTGGGCCGTTGCGGTGGTGGCCGGGGCAGCCTTGGGCGCGACTGGCGCAACCGGCGCAGGCTGCGCCTTCGCAGCCCCACCCTCGATCACCTTCAGCACGTCTCCCTTGGTGATCTGGCCGTGCTTGCCGCTGCCCGGCACCTCGGCGGGCGAGAGTGCGTGCTCAGCCATCAGCCGGGCGGCGGCAGGAAGCGGAGGACGGTTTGACCCTGATGAGGACTCCTTGGGTGGCGACGCGGCGTGCGTTTCTTCAGGCGCCGCGGCTCGCTCTGCCGCCTTTGTCGTCGCCTCGCTTCCGCCAAGCGTTCCGATGACCGTTCCGGGTGCGACCTCATCGCCTTCCTTGGCGAGGACCGCCTCCAGCACGCCCGCCGCCGGGGCAGGCACCTCGACCGTCACCTTGTCGGTCTCGAGTTCCACCAGAGGTTCGTCGGCCGCGACCGCGTCGCCCGGTTTTTTCATCCACCGCGCGATGGTGGCGGAGGCGACACTCTCGCCCAAGGAGGGGACGACGATGTCGAGCGGCATGGTTCACTCCCCGCTTTGGCTCGCGCCTGGTCTTGAAGCCCGCCGGGGCGGAAAAGGCAACCGGGGCGGGAGGCGAGGCGCTTCAGGCCATGGCGCGGCGCGCGACCCTTCGCCCTTCACCGTGGCGCAGGATCCAACGCACGGTGGCGCGCCTGAGGGGCGCTGCCTTCACTCTTAGACGGCGAGCGCCTCCTCGATCAGCGCCTCCTGCTCGGCCTGGTGCACCGCATAAAAGCCCGTCGCCGGGCTCGCGGCTTCCGGCCTGCCGACGTAGCGCGGACGGGCACGCGACCGCTGCGCCGCCATCGCCGCCTCCTCGATCCGCCGATCGATCCAGGTCCAGGCCCCCATGTTGCGCGGCTCCTCCTGGCACCACACGATCTCGGCGTTCACGTAGGGGGCGAGCACCTTCGGCAGGGTGATGCGGGGGAACGGGTAGAGTTGCTCGAGCCGGATCAGCGCCACATCCGTGAGTTTCGCCTCGCGCCGCGCCGCGAGCAGCTCGTAGTAGACCTTGCCGGTGCAGAGCACGACCCGCTTCACTTCCTCGGGCGGCGCGATCGGGTCGATTTCGGGGATGACGAGGCGGAACGACGAGCCTGGCCCGAACTCTTCGAGCCGCGAGACGCAGAGCTTGTGCCGCAGCAGGGACTTCGGGGTGAAGACGATGAGCGGCTTGCGGTAGTTGCGCCGCAGCTGCCGCCTGAGCGCGTGGAAGTAGTTCGCTGGCGTTGTGATGTTGCACACCTGCATATTGCGCTCGGCGCAGAGCTGCAAGTAGCGCTCGGGCCGCGCCGAGGAGTGCTCCGGCCCCTGGCCCTCGTAGCCATGGGGAAGCAGCAGCACCAAGCCCGACATGCGCAGCCACTTCGACTCGCCGGAGGCGATGAACTGGTCGATGATCACCTGCGCGCCGTTGGCGAAGTCGCCGAACTGCGCCTCCCACAACACGAGGCAGTGCGGGTCGGCGAGCGAGTAGCCGTACTCGAAGCCGAGCACCCCCGCCTCCGAGAGGAGCGAGTTGTAGGCCTCGAACTGCGCCTGTCCGGGGCGGATGTAATTGAGCGGCACGTACTCGGCCTGGGTGGTCTGGTCGATCAGGTAGCAGTGGCGCTGGCTGAAGGTGCCGCGCTGCACGTCTTCGCCGGAGAGGCGCACGCGGTTCCCTTCGAGAAGAAGCGTGCCGAAAGCCAACGCCTCGCCGGTTGCCCAATCGATGCCCTCGCCGGTTTCGATCGCGCGACGCTTCTCCTCGAGCTGGCGGGCGATTTTCGGATTGAGGTCGAACTCCGCCGGCACGCGGCAGAGCGCCTCTCCCACCTCGCGCAGCGTCTCGAGGGAGACCGCCGTCGGGCACTTGATTCAGGAGTGGCGAAAATTTCGAAGGGGCTTGCGTAAAGAGGATCAGCAATTTCTCGACCGGCTCTTCGAAAGGGCGAGGCTCCATGTCCAGGCAGGAGTCTATGCCTCCAGGC
>CALBEG010000060.1 GCA_937927455.1 uncultured Elioraea sp.
TCGCGATATCCCGCCGCCTGTTCAGCTGGCGCAAATGGGTGGATGTTGGCGAAGCCCGGCCAGGTGATGGGGATCATCTCCGCCGTCGCGTTCAGCTTCATGGTACAGGAGCCGAGCGGGATCATCGAGCGGTTGAGCGCAATGTCCTTGTCCTCGAGCCGCTTGAGGTAGCGCAGCATCTCGTGTTCCGAACGATACGCATTGAACACGTTCTGGCGCAGGAAGGGCGAGGTGCGGAGCAGGGAGGAGGGGACGCTCTCGCTAGCGGAAGCAAGTCCGACGGGACGATCCGCTGCCGTGCCAATCGCCTCGGCGAGTTGCGCGAGTTCAGCCTCAGTCACTGTCTCGTCGAGGGCGATGCCGACGCCTGAGGCGTCGATGCGTCGAAGATTGAACCCGCGCGCGACCGCCTCGGCCATCAGCGCATCGGCCTTCTCCCCGGCTTCGATCGCGATCGTGTCGAAGAAGTGCGCATGGCGAAGCCCAAAGCCTGCGCGCAGGGCAGCGTCGGCGAGCAGACGGGCAGCGAGGTTGCAGCGTCGCGCGATGCGCGCGAGCCCCTCCGGCCCGTGCCAGACGGCATACATCGCCGCGATCACCGCGAGCAGCACCTGGGCGGTGCAGATGTTGGAGGTCGCCTTCTCGCGCCGGATGTGTTGTTCTCGCGTCTGCAGGGCAAGCCGTAGCGCCGGCCGCCCGGCCGCGTCCTGGCTCACCCCAACGAGGCGGCCCGGCAACAGCCGCTTGTGCGCGTCGCGCGTGGCGAAGAAGGCCGCATGCGGGCCGCCGTAACCGAACGGCACGCCGAAGCGCTGTGCGGAGCCCACCACCACATCGGCCCCCATCTCTCCGGGAGGCTTTAGCAGGGCGAGCGAAAGGAGGTCGGTGGCAACGATGGCAAGCGCGCCAGTGCGATGCGCTGCGCTGATTTCGGCCGAAAGATCGCGCACCGCGCCCGTGGTGCCAGGATACTGCAGCACCACCGCAAAAGGTGCTGCGCGCTCGATCGCGACCGCGTCACCGGCCGCCACCTCCACCACCGTGACGCCGAGCGGGCGGGAACGGGTGGTGAGCACAGCGCGGGTTTGCGGGTGCAAATCCGATGCGACGGCAAGCGTGAACGAACCACCTGCCCGCTTTTGCCCGCGATGCACGGCAAGCGCGAGCGCCATCGCTTCCGCCGCCGCCGTCGCCTCGTCGAGCAACGAGGCGTTGGCGATGTCCATCGCCGTCAGTTCCGTCACCATGGTCTGGAAGGTGAGCAGGGCCTCAAGGCGCCCTTGCGCGATCTCCGCCTGGTAGGGGGTGTAGGCTGTGTACCAGCCGGGGTTCTCCAGCACGTTGCGCAGGATGACGGGCGGGGTGTGCGTGCCGTGGTAGCCAAGGCCGATCAAACTCTTGATGTCGGCGCGGTTGCGTGCAGCGAGCCCTGCAAGATCAGCAAGCACGCCCGCCTCGTCCTGTGCCTCGGGCAGACCGTTGCCGAATTCGGCGCGGATCGCGCGCGGCACGGCGCGCTCAATCAGAGCATCAAGGCTCGGGAAGCCGAGTTCGGCCAGCATGGCCGCGACCTCGCCCGCATCGGGGCCGATGTGCCGGGTGGCGAACGAACCGGCCGCGCAAAGGCCGCGGAACTCCTCGAGCGCGCTCATCTCACAGGGTCTCCAGGTAGGCGGCGTAGGCGGTCTCGTCCATCAAGGCCTCGAGTTCCGCCGCATCCGAAGGTTCAAGCCTGAAAAACCAGCCGTCCGCCAAAGGCGAGGTGTTGACCAGGCCTGGGTTGTCGGACAGCGCATGGTTCACCTCCACCACCTTGCCCGAAATGGGGGCGTAAATGTCCGAGGCAGCCTTGACGCTCTCCACCACCGCGCAGGCTTCGCCTGCCGTGACAATTCGCCCGACCTCGGGAAGTTCGACGAACACAACGTCGCCGAGCGCGGTCTGCGCATGGTCGGTGATGCCGACGGTAGCGACGTCGCCATCGAGCCTGATCCACTCATGGTCCTTGGTGAACTTCATTTCGCTCATGGCTCAGCTGGTCCGGCTGCTGCGTTTGTAGCGGTGGGGGACGAAGGGGAGGGGATGGATGCGAGCGGGAACGAGCCGCCCACGCAACGAGAGCTCGACGGGCGTGGCGTCGCCGGCGAACGGGGAGGCGACGTAGCCCATGGCGATCGGGCCACCGACGGAGGGGCCGAAGGTGCCGGAGGTGAGGGTGCCGATCGGTGTACCGTCTGCCGCGAGCACCTCGGTTCCGGCCCGCGCCGGCTGGCGTCCTTCCGGCAGGATGCCGACGCGACGTCGCGCCGGCCCCTCGTCGAGTTCCCGCCTGATCCGTTCCGCACCAGGAAAATCCCAATCGACCCGCCGGCGCTTGCCGATGGTCCAGACGAGCCCGGCCTCTACCGGCGAGGTGGTCTCGTCGATATCGTTGCCATACAGGCACAATCCGGCTTCGAGACGGAGACTGTCGCGCGCGCCAAGGCCCGCCGGGGCGACGTCTGGATCAGCGAGCAAAGCCTCGACCAGCGCGATCGCGTCCTCGGCAGCCACGCTGATCTCGAACCCATCCTCGCCGGTATAGCCGGAGCGCGAGACGAGGACCGGGAACCCGGCGACCCTCGTCTCCGCCACGCCGAGGAAGGGCAGGGCGACGGCCTCTTCCGCCCCGGCGCGGGCGAGAACAGCCTCCGCCACAGGCCCCTGCAGCGCGATAAGCGCCCTGTCTTCGAGGGGGGTGAGCGTGACAGAGGACGGCAGCAGAGCGCGCAGACGCGCGAGATCGACCTCCTTGCGCGCCGCATTGAGCACGAGGAAGAAGCGATCCTCGGCGAGGCGGGCGATCATCGCATCGTCAAGGATGCCGCCCGCATCAGTGGTCAGCAGGGCGTAGCGCTGCCTGCCAAGAGCAAGGGAGACGAGGTCGGCAGGAGTGGCACGTTCAAGCGCCTCCGCCGCAGCGGGCCCCTCCACCCGCGCCTGGCCCATGTGCGAAACGTCGAATAACGCAGCCTTGGTGCGGCACTGCGTGTGCTCGGCCAGGATGCCGGCTGGATACTGCACAGGCATGGCGTAGCCGGCGAAGGGCACGAGGCGCGCACCGAGGCGTCGGTGCAGCGGCTCAAGCGGGGTGGCGAGCAACACCTCGGTCACGGGCGCTCCGCAAGGGCCTCGCGCCGCAGGCCCCATGCCCGCGGCTCGCTGGCCCCCCTCTGTCCCGTGACCTGAGAGATTCGCGACCCTATTCGGGCCCGCTTACTCCTTCGGTGCGCCGGCCGCTGCTCGCGACGGGCGGGCCGCTCGCGTCATGCGACCCTTCCGCGCGCCGGCCAGCGACCGCCGGCTTTCCAGAGGTCCGATCCCTGGGCGGTCCTTTGTGCCTGAGCGTTTCCGGGGGCCGGTTGCGCCTTCGGC
Source organism: uncultured Elioraea sp. (assembly GCA_937927455.1). Lineage (GTDB taxonomy): Bacteria > Pseudomonadota > Alphaproteobacteria > Acetobacterales > Acetobacteraceae > Elioraea. The sequence continues at coordinate 3,415 of CALBEG010000060.1, forward strand.
GGCGCGGGCGAACCCGCGCTCTCTTCCGCCTGGGAGTTCTAGACTTGCTTCACATGCCCGACCCCGGGTCCGATTGCAAGGGACAGACTGCCTGAGCAGTCGGGGCAGGAGGGCTCAGCGCGGGCGGGCGGCGATCAGCCGGCGATTGGTGGCGAGTTCGTCTTCGCTCAACTGCAAGCCGACGAGCACGGTGTAGTCGGACGCCCGTTCTCCGGGCCGCAACGGCAAATCCACCGTGACCTCCTCCCCGCTGAGGCGAAGGCGCGAGCGGTTGGCGGGAAACTCCACGGCAATCTCGAACACCTGTTTGGCGGGGATTCGGCCCGTCTGGTCGGCGACGGCGACGAAATAGGGCACGCTGAGGGTGCGCCCCGAGGCGGCGGGACCGCGCGTCACCTCGATCGATGGCGCGAGCGCGACGCGCACGCCCTCGTGGCGGCGCCCGAGCGGTTCGCAGCGCCCCGAAACCGCGGTCAGCTTGGCCTCGACCACAAGGTCGGTCAGGTCGCGCCCAGGACCGCGATAGCGACGGAGGTCGGAGGTTTCTGCCGTGCCGCCGATCTCGGGGCAGTCGAGCCGCCGGGCTTCCGTCTGGGTGCCAGCACCACCGAACATCCCACACCCGCCGAGCGCAAGCGCGGCGGCAAGACAGACGGCAGGGCGAAGCATCTCAGCGGTCGCCGGCGAGAAGTTCGTTATGGCTGCCGTCGCAGAAGGGTGGTGTCTTCGTCTTCTTGCACCCGCAAAGCCACACTGTCTCGTCCTTCTCCGCCTTCCACATCAGCGACTTAAGCCCCGTGCCCTTGTGCGCGCCATCGCAGAAGGGTTGGCTGGCGGAGAGCCCACAGGAACACCACCAATACTTCTCGCCGGCCTTCACCTCCACCGCATAGGGCGCGGCCTGCGCCACCTTCGGCAGGGCCTCCCGAGCAGTTTCGTTCATCGCTCTTCGCCTTGTCGCCTGCTGGACAGTTCGTGCGGGGCACGGATGCCGCTTGCCCCGCGCCCATAGGCAGGCACTATGGGGGTCGAGGCGCAACCCCGCAACCGGGCCGCAACCGATGACAGATGCCAAGCCCCCGCTCACCGTCCTGCTCGCCGGGCCGAGGGGCTTCTGCGCCGGCGTGGACCGCGCGATCAAGATCGTCGAGGAACTCCTGCGTCGGCATGGCCCCCCGGTCTATGTGCGGCACGAGATCGTGCACAACCGGTTCGTGGTCGAGACCCTCGCCGCCAAGGGCGCCGTCTTCGTCGAGGAACTGGACGAGATCCCGGAGGAGGACGTTCTGGCCGGCGCACCGGTTGTGTTCAGCGCGCACGGCGTTCCGAAATCCGTGCCCGAGGCGGCCCGCGCGCGCGGCATGGTGCAGGTGGACGCCACCTGCCCTTTGGTCACCAAGGTGCACCGCGAGGCGGAGAAGCACTTCGCCAAGCGCCGCCACCTGTTCTTGATCGGCCATGCTGGCCACCCTGAGGTGGTGGGCACGATGGGCCAGCTGCCGCCCGGCGCGGTGACCCTGGTGGAGGACGTCGAGAATGCCCGCCGGGTCACGCCGCCAGCCGAGGCCGAGGCGCTCGCCTTCATCACCCAGACGACGCTCTCGGTCGACGACACGGCCGAGATCATCGCGGTCCTGCGCGAACGCTTCCCCGACATCGAAGGGCCAAGGCGCGAAGACATCTGCTACGCGACGACCAACCGCCAGGCGGCGGTGAAGGCGATCGCACCGCGCGCCGACCTCGTGCTGGTGATCGGCGCGCCCAACTCCTCGAACTCGCAGCGTCTGGTCGAGGTCGGGCTGAAGGCCGGGGCACCCGCCGCACGGCTGATCCAGCGCGCGGTCGACCTCGCCGGCGTGCCGCTCGATGGGGTGGGAACGCTCGGCCTCACCGCCGGCGCTTCCGCCCCCGAGGCGCTCGTCGAGGAGGTGATCGCCGCCTTGCGCGAGCGCTTCGCGGTCAGCCTCGAGGAGGTCGTGGTCGCCGAGGAGGACATCACCTTCCGCCTGCCGGCTGCGCTCGCCGTCTGACGAATCCTCCTGATGGCGGTCTACACGGAAGTCTCGGACGAGGCGCTCGCCGCCTTCCTTGCCCGTTACGACCTCGGCGGGCTTCTCTCCTTCAAGGGCATCGCGGAGGGGGTGGAGAACTCGAACTACCTGCTCGCCACCGACCGGGGCCAGTTCATCCTCACCCTCTACGAGAAGCGGGTCGATGCGCGGGATCTTCCCTACTTCCTCGGCCTGATGCAGCATCTCGCGGCGCGCGGCGTGCGCTGCCCCCTGCCGGTGCGCGATCGCGAAGGGCAGCTGTGGGGCGAGCTCTGCGCGCGCCCCGCCGCCATCGTCACCTTCCTGCCCGGGGTATGGCCGCGGCGGATCCGCAACGAACACTGCACCGCCGTCGGGGCTGCCTTGGCCGAACTCCACCAGGCCGGCGAGGGGTTCGGCCTCGAACGAAAAAATGGGCTCGGGCCCGCCGGCTGGCCGCCTCTGGTCGCGGCCACGTTTGGGCGCGCAGACGAGGTTCGGCCCGGCCTGGGTGAGGAGCTCGTCGATTCCCTCGAGGCCCTCCTTGCCTCCTGGCCGTCAGGGCTGCCGCGCGGGCAGATCCACGCCGATCTCTTCCCCGACAATGTGTTCTTTCTCGGCGATACGGTGTCGGGGCTGATCGACTTCTATTTCGCCTGCACCGACCTTCTCGCCTACGACCTCGCGGTGTGCCTCAACGCCTGGTGCTTCGAACCTGACGGGTCGTTCAACCTGACCAAGGGGGCGGGGCTCATCGCCGCCTACGAAGCCAGGCGCCCGCTGTCGCCCGAGGAGGCCGAGGCGCTCCCCGTGCTGTGCGCCGGCGCGGCGATGCGCTTCCTGCTCACCCGCCTGCACGACTGGCTGAACCACCCCCCTGGCGCCTTCGTCACCCCCAAGGACCCTCTCGAATACCTGCGCAAGCTCCGCTTCCATCGCGGCGTGAAGACAGCGGCTGACTATGGCCGAGGCGCGTGAGAAGCCTCTGATCGAGGCCTGGACCGATGGAGGCTGCAAGCCGAACCCGGGCCCGGGCGGCTGGGCGGCGATCCTGCGCTGGCAGGGTCACGAGAAAGAGCTCTCCGGGGCGGAACCCGAAACCACCAACAACCGCATGGAGCTCACCGCCGCCATCGCCGCGCTCGAGGCGCCAAAACGCCCAGCACGGCTCATCATCCACACCGACAGCGAGTATCTCCGCAACGGCGTCACCCGCTGGCTCGAGGGCTGGCTACGAAGGGGCTGGCGGAACGCGGCAAAGGACCCGGTCGCGAACCGCGACCTCTGGGAACGGCTGATCGCCGCCGCCGCCCGGCACGAAGTGGAGTGGCGTTGGGTACGCGGTCACGCTGGAGACGAGATGAACGAGCGGGCAGACCGGCTGGCGACGGCGGCACGCGAGGCCTTAGGGCGCGGCGGGTGCTAGGGCCTCGCACCGCGCTCCTCGTGCGGCCTTACAGCGCGGCCAATACGGCCTCGGCTTTCGACACCTCGAATCCTCCCGGCTCTTCGACGCCGAGATAGGTCACCACCCCGTCCTTCACGATCATCGCGAAGCGTTGCGCACGGATGCCAAGACCGCGCGCGGTGAGGTCGAACTCGAGCCCCAGTGCCTTGGTGAACAGCCCCGACCCGTCAGCGAGGAACATGATCTTGTCGAGCGCATTCTGGCTTTTTGCCCAAGCCTCCATGACGAACTGGTCATTCACCGCGAGGCAGGCCACACTGTCCACACCCTTCGCCTTCAGCGCATCGAGATGCTCGAGAAACCCTGGCAGGTGCTTGATCGAGCAGGTCGGGGTGAAGGCGCCGGGCACAGCGAACAGCACCACCGTCTTGCCGGTAAAAATGTCTTCCGTCGTCACCTCACGCGCGCCATCCGCTGCCACATGTATGAGCTTGGCGGACGGAATGCGGTCACCGACCTTGATCGTCATGGTCTGTGTTCTCCCCTTGGTGTGATCAGCCAGCCCTATAGCGGCAAAGCGCATGGGCGTCAGCGCTGGTTCGCGACCGCGGTGCTGCGCTGCGCCTGGGCGATCGCTTCCAGCACTGCGCGTTCCGTCAGCAGCTCGGGCAGCACGATGCCTTGGGGCGCGCCCGGCCCGTAGACAGCGTTGAACGGGATTCCCACGCGTCCGTGCGCAGCAAGGAAGGCAGCGATCGTGGGGTCGGGCCTCGTCCAGTCGCCGCGCATCACCCGCACCTCGTGCTTGAGGAGCTCGGCCACTTTGCCTCGGTTGAGAACGAGCGCCTTGTTGACCTGGCAGGTGACGCACCAGTCGGCGGTGATGTCGACCAGAACGATGTCGCCCGCTTTGGCATGCTCGACCAAGTCTGCGGGAGAGAAGGGCAGGGCGGTCGCATCGGCGTAGGCTGCTCGGGTCGCCGGCCCCACCCCGCTCACCAGCGGCAGGGCGACCGCGCCAACCGCGAGCGCCCCGGCCGCTGGCAAGGCGAAGCGCCGCCCGCGCGCTAAAGCGAGCACACAACCGGCGACGATGAGGGTGACCGCGACCGCTAGAGCGGCGGCGATGCCCACCTGGGCGGCAAGAACCGAAATGAGCCAGACCGAGGTGCCGGCAAGCAGCAGACCGAGCACAAAACGAAGGCGAAGCATCCACGCCCCCGGCCGCGGCAGCCAGGCGATGGCAGCAGGGGCAAGGGCGAACAGGATCCAAGGCGCAGCAAGCCCGAGGCCAAGGGCTGCGAACACGGCGAAGATCTCGCCCGGGCCTCGAGACAAAGCCCAGGCAGCAGCGGTGCCGACGAAGGGGGCGGAGCAAGGGGTGGAGAGCAGGGTCGCGAAGGCCCCGGTGGCGAGGTCGCCCACCACCCCTCGCTTCGGGGCCCAATCCGCGGCCGCGCCAGCCCAGGCGGGGGAGGAAACCGAGAACAGGCCCCAGAGGTTGTAGGCGAACAGGGCGGTCACCGCGGCCATAAAGGCGAGGAACAGGGGTTCCTGGAACTGCACGCCCCACCCCACCGCGCCTCCGGCAGCGCGCGCCAGGGCGAGCGCCGCGCCCAGCAGCAGCATCGCCCCAACCACCCCCGCAGCGGTCGCGGCGAGCTTCGCCCGCACCACGCCCCGGTGCCGCCCGGCCAGCGCCGCTACCCCGCTCACCTTCATGGCCAGCACGGGCAGAACGCAGGGCATCAGGTTGAGGATCAGCCCACCGGCGAGGGCGATGAGCAGGATCGGCCACACCCCCGCAGAGCCGCGCGCCACCGCGGCCGTGCCCTCGACGGCGAGGCCGCCATCCACCAGGGTCAAGCGAAGGGTCTCCGCCTCCAGCGGTTCGGCAGAGGCGAAGTAAAATCGCGCAACACGCCCCCCCTCGGCCAGCGAGACGGTGGGCGCCGGCAAATCGAGCGGGCCTGATCCCTCGACGAACAGGTCGGGCGCGCTGAAGGGCATGGCGCTACGCGCCGTCACGGTCAGGCCGCGTGCGCCCACCTCCGTGGTGAAGGCGATCGATGCGGTCTCCGCCGGTGCCGGAACCCGGCCAAGGAAGCGACTGATCAGATGCGCAGCGGCCGAGGCGCCGCCGGCGCCGCGGTCGAGCGAGAGTGCCAACACGGCCCCGCCCGGGACACAGATCTCGCGACAGACGAGATAGGAGACGTCTGCCCTGAACACTGCCGGCGCGCCGGCTTCGGCGAGCCGCGTCTCGATTGGCAGCACAATCTCACCATCATAACCGAAGCTCTGCAGGCCAAAGAGGACGAAGCGCTGCGGCGCTGGCCACAGGATCCTCGCTGCGGCGAGGTTTTCCGATCCCTCCCAGGCAATCTCCGGCGGCAGGCCCGCCGTGCCCGGGTTGCGCCAGTAGAGTTTCCACCCGTCGTCAAGCCGAATATGCAGGCCGACCAGGACTGTGTCGCGCCCCTCGGCGATGCTGTCGACGGCCGAAACGAGCCGAAGGTCGGCGCGTTCCGCCCGTATCCACTCGCCAAGCCCTGCCGCAGCGCGCGCAGCCGTGGCTGCGAGAGTGAGGGCAGCGCAGACGAGAAGGAGTGTGCAGGTGCGTATAGCGGCCATGGCGTTTCTGACCGCGAGACCGTGCGCGGCGCGCCGCCTTGGCGCAAGCCCGGCTGCTCCTCTCTCTCGCCGGATTGACCGCCGGGTTGGCGCGCTCATGCGGCAGGGTTGTTCCCCACGCGCTGCGACCGACATGCTACAGTGCGAGGTATGGGTGTGACGGCGATGTCCCTCAGTGAACGTGGCTACCTGACCGGGCAGGTCCTGATCGCGATGCCCGGCATGCGCGATCCGCGCTTTGCTCAGACGGTGATTTACGTGTGCGCCCACTCGGCAGACGGTGCGATGGGCATCGTCATCAACAAGCCCCTCTCAGGGCTGACGTTCGAGGGGCTTTTGCGCCAACTCGGCATCGAGCCCGTGCCGCCCTCGCGCACCATCCGGATGCATGCGGGCGGCCCGGTCGAAACGGGGCGCGGCTTCGTCCTGCACACCACCGACTGGATCCAGGAAGGTTCGCTCAAAGTGGACGACGCCTTCGCGCTGACCGCCTCGATCGACGTGCTGAAGGAGATCGCGCGCGGCGGTGGCCCTCGCCAGGGCTTCCTCGCCCTCGGCTACGCGGGGTGGGCGCCAGGCCAGCTCGATGAGGAGATCCAGCAGAATGCCTGGCTTTCTGCCCCGGCGGACGAGGCTCTGCTGTTCGATGTCGATCTCGCCGCGAAGTGGCGCGAGGCTTTGGCGAGGCTGAAGGTCGATCCGCTTCTCCTGTCTGGGTCGGCTGGCCGCGCCTGAGACGGCTAACACGGGTGCTGCGGCAAGGGCGGCAGGCCGACCGAGGCTTAGACAAGAAAGCGGAACCCGAAGACCGGGGCGTACACCAAGCGGGCCGTCCCCTCTTGCCGGCACGGCGACCGAGCGCGTAAAGGCGACGGGGGTGGCGGTGCGGCGAGGCACAACCGGGTTTCTCGGATCGAGAACGCACCTCGTGAGCCGTCAGTTACCCCCGCGGCACCACGAAAGATCGGGTTGCGTGACCTAGCACAGAGGTCACCGGCACCATGCTGGGGGCAGGCCGCGCAACGGTCAGAGCGGGTCGGTCGGAGCGGCTTGATCGGGGGGGGTCTCCTCCTTCACGCCCTAACCGTGACCGTGACTTGGTCTCGGCGCGCCCCAGGTGCGATGCCCGCGCTTCGCCGGGTGCTGCTCGCGCGCTCAGTGACTGACCGCATGGCCCGCTTCCAGGCCCGCGCGAGCCGCCGCCGGTGGGACCGGTGCCAGTTCCCCGCCCGGGGCAAGCCAGGAAAGCGCGGCGTCGGGCCAGGCCCAGCACTCACCCCCGTGCCAGATGCGGGCCGGGGGGATGCCGGCAAGGCGCGCGAGCGCTTGCACAAAGGCGAGTGGCCAGCCCGCCACAAACCAGCGTCCGTGCGGTGACTGTCTACGCCAGGTGCTGAGCTCCTGGAGAAGCTCGTGCCATTCGTCCTGACTGAGCGGAGGCAGAGGCGATATCTGCGCCGCCGGCGACGCCCAGGACGGGGCGAGCCAGACGAGATCGTCAGCCCCCGCCGTGCTGACCGCCTCGAACCAGGCTTGCGCGGCGACCCCAGGCGGGGCTGGCGCTCCAGCCCGCCACGCCAGGTCGCGCCGCCCGTCAGCCGAACCGGGCGGGTGCCAAACGGGATCGCTCCAGCGGTCCGGCGCGGGCGCCATCGGCAGCGGCGGCAGAGCATCGAGCGAGCGTTCCTCCCCGACCACAACGAGATAGAGTGCTCGCGGCCCGGACGGCTCGTGCCAAGCGGGAGGTCCGCTGCCGTTGTGGTCGAGCGCCTGCGGCCAGACCGCACCGACAACGGGCACCATCCCTTTCACCCGCCAAACCCCCGCGGGCAGGGCATGCACCCACTCTTCCCACACCTCCCTGGTGGCCCAATGCCGAACCGGGAGAGTCCGCGATGCCATTCCGGCATGCTGTGGCGTCGGGCCGCTGCAGCGGCGTGCCAGGGGCTGGGCGCGATCCGGCGCTCCCGCCAAGGCTGCCAGCACGCCGGGCCAGCGCTGATCAAGCACGCCCGCATCCCGCCGCCAGAAGGAGATCGGTCTTGCTCGGTGCTCCGACACCGCCCGGGTCAGCCGCCTGATCTCGGCCGGCGGCATCTCCTCGGCAGCGGTGATGAAGACCCAATCCGCGAAAGCAAGCTGCCCTTGCACCGGCGCCAGAGGCAGCCGCTCCCGCCAGGTGGGTCCATGCACCAGGGCAAGCACGACGGTGCTGGCGATACCGTCGGCGCGCAAGGCCTCGAGGATGGGGCCGGGATCGGCCAGCCCGGAGCCTTCGATCACCACCGGGCGATGTTCGCCCCGCGCCAGTCGCGCCACTGCCTCCGCCATCGCCCCCTCGACCGCGCAACAGCCGCACCCGCCAGCAACCGAAACCAGAGGCACCCCAGCCTGCGCCAAGCGGTCGGCGTCGAAATTTTCGTCCCCCGAGTCGTTGACGAGCAGGGCAGGCCGGTGACGCCGAACCAGCCACGGGAGCAGAACGTGCGCGATAAAACTCGTCTTCCCGGAGCCGAGAAATCAGCTGACCAGGATCGCCTCCGCTAGGGCGTGCCCATCACTCTCGGCGGCAAGCGGGGTCACGCGAGAACGGCCCGGCTGCCTACGCGCTCAAACACCGCATAGTGCGTGTTCAGCACCATCCCCTGGGCTTGGCCGCTGGTTCCGGT
>CALBEG010000061.1 GCA_937927455.1 uncultured Elioraea sp.
ATGCCTGGCTTTCTGCCCCGGCGGACGAGGCTCTGCTGTTCGATGTCGATCTCGCCGCGAAGTGGCGCGAGGCTTTGGCGAGGCTGAAGGTCGATCCGCTTCTCCTGTCTGGGTCGGCTGGCCGCGCCTGAGACGGCTAAGACAGGTGCTGCGGCAAGGGCGGCAGGCCGACCGAGGCGTAGATAAGAAAGCGGAACCCGAAGATCTGGGCGTACACTAAGGGGGCCGTCCCCGCTTGCCGGCACGGCGACCGAGCGCGTAAGGGCGACGGGGGTGGCGGTGCGGCGAGGCACAACCGGGTTTGCCCAGCCGAAAGCGCGTGTCGTGAGCCGTCAGTGACCCCCGCGGCGAGACGAAAGATCGGGTTGCGCGACCTGGCACAGAGTTCCCCGGCACCATGCTGGGGGCAGGCCGCGCAACGATCAAAGCGGGTCGGTCGGAGCGGCTTGATCGGGGAGTGTCCTCCTTCACGGCCTAACCGTGACCGTGACTTGGTCGCGGCGCGCCCTAGGTGGGATGCCCGCGCTTCGCCGCGTGCTGCTCGCGCGCTCAGTGACTGACCGCATGGCCCGCTTCCAGGCCCGCGCGAGCCGCCGCCGGTGGGACCGGTGCCAGTTCCCCGCCCGGGGCAAGCCAGGAGAGCGCGGCGTCGGGCCAGGCCCAGCACTCACCCCCGTGCCAGATGCGGGCCGGGGGGATGCCGGCAAGGCGCGCGAGCGCTTGCACAAAGGCAAGAGGCCAACCCGCCACAAACCACCGTCCGTGCGGTGACCGTCCACGCCAAGAGCTGAGCTCTTGGAGAAGCTCGTGCCATTCGTCCTGACTGAGCGGAGGCAAAGGCGACATCTGCGCCGCCGTTGACGCCCAGGACGGGGCGAGCCAGACGAGATCGTCAGCACCCGCCGTGCTGACCGCCTGGAACCAGGCTTGTGCGGCAACCGCAGGCGGGGCTGGCGTTCCAGCCCGCCACGCCAGGTCGCGCCGCCCATCAGCCGAACCGGGCGGGTGCCAAAGGGTATCGCTCCAGCGGTCTGGCGCGGGCGCTTCCGGCAGTGGTGGCAGAGCATCGAGCGAGCGCTCTTCCCCGACCACGACGAGATAGGGTGCACGCGGCCCGAACAGCTCGTGCCAAGCGGGAGGTCCGCTGCCATTGTGGTCGAGCGCCTGCGGCCAGACCGCACCGACGACAGGCACCATCCCTTTCACCCGCCAAACCCCCGCGGGCAGGGCACGCACCCACTCTTCCCACACCTCTCTGGCGGCCCAGTGCCGAACCGGAAGCGTCCGCGATGCCATGCCGGCATGCTGTGGTGTCGGTTCGCTGCAACGGCGTGCCAAGGGGTGAGCGCGATCCGGCGCTCCCGCCAAGGCGGCGAGTGCGCCGGGCCAGCGCGGATCAAGCACGCCCGCGTCGCGCCGCCAGAAGGAGATGGGTCTCGCTCGGCGCTCCGACACTGCCTCGGTGAGCCGCCGAATTTCGGCCGGCGGCATCTCCTCGGCAGCGGTGATGAGGATCCAATCTGCGAAAGCAAGCTGGCTTTGCACCGGCGCGAGAGGGAGCCGATCCCGCCAGGCCGGTCCATACACCAGGGTGAGCACGACGGTGCTGGCCAAACCGTGGGCGCGCAAAGCCTCAAGCATGGGGCCAGGATCAGCCAGCCCAGAGCCTTCGATCACCACCGGGCGATGTTCGCCCTGCGCCAGTCGCGCCACTGCCTCCGCCATCGCTCCCCCGACCGCGCAACAGCCGCACCCGCCAGCGACCGAAACCAGCGGCACCCCCGTGTGCGCCAAGCGGTCGGCGTCGAAATTTTCCTCCCCCGAGTCGTTGACCAGCAGGGCCGGCCGGTGACGCCGAACCAGCCACGGCAGCAGCACGTGCGCGATAAAGCTCGTCTTCCCGGCGCCGAGAAATCCGCTGACCAGGATCGCGTCCGCTACGGCGCCCCCATCACCCTCGGCGGCGAGCAGGGTCACGCGAGAACGGCCCGGCTCCCAACGCGCTCAAACACCGCGTAGTGCGTGTTCAGCACCATCCCCTGGGCTTGGCCGCTGGTTCCGGTAGCGATCCGTCCCGCAATCGCCCATTGCGCGGCGTCGATCACCAGCACCTCGTCGCTTTTGCGGTTGCTGATGTAGGCCTTGCGGCCATCGGCCGTAAAGGCAACGTGGCCGAGATGGCCGCCGCGTCCGGCATCGATGGTGGCGACAGTGCGGAAGGTCTGCAGGTCGAGAACAGGCACGCGCGTGTCGTTGTATTGGGTGATCAGCGCAAACCGCCCGTCTGGCGTGAGATAGGCGTGCCCGGCACCCCGGATGCCGAGCTGCAGCGTGGCGAGGCGCTGCCGCGAGCGGGTGTCGAACACCTCGACCGAGCCGCCTTCTAAAGCACTGCCGCTGCCGCGATTGCAGACGATGAAGGCGTCGCCGGCCGCGGTGAAGGTACCGTGATGCCCCTCAATCCGCGCGAGGTTGGCCGTCTCTTCTGCTGAGAGGGTCATCGCGACCTGCCCCGTGCGACGCAGCGCCATAGGCTGGCTCGCGTCGAAGAGAGCGACCAGGGGCCGAGAGCGGGTGGTTTTCGGCTCGACCGCCTCGAGCGTGACCCACAGTTCGCGCCCGAGACTGTCAAAGTAGTGCGGATTGCCCTCGACCGGAACGGTATGAACTTGTAACGATCTTGTTTCGATGACGACCACCTCATTGTCGGCGTAATTTCCGATCACGTAGTGCCGGCCGTCATGCAGCCACAGGCCGTGCATGGTCACATCGCCAGTGTGCTGGCTGTTGCGCACCGGGATCTCGACCGTGCGGATCCGATCTGAGGCGACGTCAACAAACGCTACGCGGGTCTTGCCGTCATCGAGCCCTGAATGGTTCAACGCGACAGTCTGCCCGTCAGGCGAGACCACCGGGTGCTTTGGCCGGTTGCCGGTTTCTAACGTCGCGGCGACACGCAACATCTGAGCGTCGATCTTGCTCAGAGTCCTCTGCCCAGGCGCATTGTTGGCGACGTAGAGCCAGCGCCCGTCTGGGGTGAG
>CALBEG010000062.1 GCA_937927455.1 uncultured Elioraea sp.
CCATGCCGCCGGTGAACATCTCGACCCGATCGATCGGCTCGGCCGCTCCTTCCGTGCGCTGCGCATGGGCCGCTTCGCACACCGGCTCGCCGGGCTGGATCGCTTCCACCGCCACCGCCTCCACGATCAGGGCGCGGTCCGCTGTCGCGAAGCCGAAGCGCGCGCGGTGGGCCTCGGTGAAGGCGGCAACGATGCTGTCGTGGTCTGCGAAGGGAACCGCGAGCGGCGTGTCTGTGCCCTCGTAGCGGATGTGCAGGGTACGAACGAGCCGGATGGAGTGGCGATCGGCGCCCTGCGCAACCAGGGCCGCGATCGCCTCCTCGCCGAGCGCGGCAAGCCGCGCGTCAAACACGGGGATCGCTTCGGGCGCAAGCGGCATCTCGACCGCCGCCTCGCGGATCGCGCTCTGATCGGCAAGGCCCATGCCGTAGGCCGAAAGCACGCCGGCGAAGGGATGAATGAACACCGTGTCCATGCCGAGCTCGTCCGCCACCCGGCAGGCATGCTGCCCACCCGCGCCACCGAAGCAGACGAGGACGAACCGAGCCGGGTCGCGCCCCTTTCGGATCGACACCTCCTTGATCGCGTTCGCCATATTGGCGACCGCGATCTTCAGGAACCCTTCCGCCACCTCGCGCGGGTCTTGAAGCGGCGTGCCGGTCGCACGCGCGATGCGGGCGGCGAGCGCGAGAAAGGCCTCGCGCACGATGGCGGCATCGAGCGGTCGGTCGCCGCAAGGGCCGAAGATGGCCGGGAAATGCGCCGGCTGGATCTTGCCGAGGCAGACATTCGCATCCGTCACGGTGAGCGGGCCGCCGCGCCGGTACGAGGCGGGGCCCGGATTGGCCCCCGCACTGTCGGGCCCCACGCGATAGCGCGCGCCGTCGAAATGGAGGATCGACCCCCCACCCGCCGCCACGGTGTTGATCGCCATCATCGGCGCCCTGATGCGCACGCCCGCCACCACGGTCTCGTAGCTGCGCTCGAATTCGCCGTCGTAGAGGGCGACGTCGGTCGAGGTGCCGCCCATGTCGAAGCCGATGATGCGCTCGAACCCGGCCATCGCGGCGGTGCGCGCCGCACCGACGATGCCGCCGGCGGGGCCGGAGAGGATCGCGTCCTTGCCCTGGAAAGCGTCCGCACGCGCGAGCCCGCCATTGGACTGCATGAAGTAGAGGGGTGTTGCGCCGAGCTCCTCCTCCACTTGGCGGACATAGCGGCGCAGGATGGGCGAGAGATAGGCATCGACCACCGTGGTGTCGCCGCGGCCCACCCACTTGATGAGCGGGCTCACCGCATGGCTGGCCGAGACCTGGGTCAACCCCTCCTCGCGCGCGATCGCGGCGAGCCGCCGTTCATGGTCTGGGAACTTCCAGGCGTGCATCAGCACGATGGCGACCGCGCGCATGCCGTCGGCATAGGCAGCGCGCAGCGCGGCGCGCGCCTCCTCCTCGCCCAAAGGCTCGATCTCCTCGCCCTCCACCGTCACGCGGCCGGGAATTTCCACCACGCGCTCGTGGAGGAGTTCGGGGAGTTTGATCTCGAGATCGAACAGGCGCGGGCGGGCCTGGTAGCCGATCCGCAGCTGGTCGGCGAAGCCGCGGTTCACGACCAGCAGCACGCGTTCGCCCTTGCGCTCGAGCAGAGCGTTGGTGGCCACCGTGGTGCCCATCTTCACCGCCGCGATGAGGCCAGGCGGGATCGGCGAGTCGGGCCCGAGCCCGAGCACGGCGCGGATGCCAGCCACCGCCGCGTCGCGGTAGCGCTCGGGGTTCTCGGAAAGAAGCTTGTGCGTCGAGAGCGTGCCGTCGGGGTGGCGAGCGACGATGTCGGTGAAGGTGCCGCCGCGATCGATCCAGAACTGCCAGGCCATGCGTGAGGTCCGGGAAGAGGAATGGGCGATGGGGTGAGCGCCGCTCAGAGCGCGGCAAGGCGGCTGTTGCGCAGATCCGTCACCAGCATGCACCCAGGCGCGTGGGTGATGGCGAAGGGCACGCGTGCCGCCGCGATCACCGCCTGCGGGGTGACGCCGCAGGCCCAGAAGAGGGGAAGCTCGTGGTCCGCCACCGGCACCGGGTCGCCGTAGTGGGGCGAGGAGAGATCCTCGATGCCGATCAGCTGCGGATGTCCGATATGGACCGGTGCGCCGTGCACGGCCGGGAAACGGGCGGTGATGGCGATGGCCCGGATCGCGTCAGCTGGGCGGAAGGGGCGCATGGAGACGACGAGGGGCCCCGCGAACCGGCCCGCCGGTGTGCAGGGAATACTCGTGCGCCACATTGCCACGTTCCGCCCCATGGCGAGGTGCTTGAGCGGGATGCCGTCGGCAATCAGCGCTTCCTCAAAGGAGAAGGAACAGCCAAGCACAAAGGTGACGAGGTCGTCCCGCCAATGTGCGCAGATGTCGGTTGGCTCGGCGACGAGCTCTCCTGCGCGCCACACCCGATAGCGCGGCAGGTCGGTGCGCAGGTCAAGGTCGGTCCCCAAGCCGGGAAGGTGCGGATCACCCGGTTCGGAGACAGCGAGCAGCGGGCAGGGCTTGGGGTTGGCGACGCAGAAACGGAGGAACTCCCCCGCCTCCTCCGCCGGCAGCACAACGAGGTTGCCCTGCACAAAGCCTGGAGCCAGGCCCGCGGTGTGGCCGGCATAGCCCTCGCGGGCGGCACGGCGGGCGGAGAGACCGTCTGGGCAAGCGGGACGGGTCAGGGTCACGGCAGGGGCATGGCAGCTCACGGCATCCCTCGCTCACAAGGGTGGGGAATAGCTGGCATCTTGCCGGTCTAGGGCCGCTTGGCCAGAGGAACCGCGCATGTCGCCTGC
>CALBEG010000063.1 GCA_937927455.1 uncultured Elioraea sp.
GTTGACATAGAGGAACTGGTTCGTCGTCGGCTGGTGGAAGCCTGGCAGGTGGAGGAAGCGCGCCACCCGATGGAAGCCGAGTTGTTCGTCGACCGTGGGCAAGGAGAACTCAGTGCCGTCGAGCACGCCGCGCTCAAGCGCCTGGTAAAGTTCGGGGCCGGGGATCAGCTGCACGGAGGCGCCGACACGCTCCCAGATCCGCCCGCCCAAGCCTGCAGCCCGGAAGCGCAGACCCCGCACCTGGTCGAGCGAAGTGATTTCCTGGCGGAACCAGCCGGCTCCTTCGGGGCTGATCGCACCGCAAAAAATGGGCACTACGTTGTGCCGCGCATAGATCCGCTCGAGCAGGTCCTTGCCGCCGTGGAACCAGTACCAAGCAGAGAACTCGAGCGCCTCCATGCCGAATGGGGTGGCGCCATACAGGGCGGAGGCAGGGACCTTGCCAATTTCGTAGCCCATCCAGGTGTAGCCGGCGTCGACCTTGCCTTCGCTCACTGCATCGAACACGCCAAGGGCGGGAATGACGGAGCCCGGTTCCTGCACGCGCAGATCGATCCGCCCGCCGGACATCGCGCGCAGCCGATCAGCCACCCAGGGCAGGGTGTCGCCGAGCGCTGTGAGATTGGAGCCGAAGGCGATCGGCACACCCCAACGCACGCGCTCCTGCGCAGCGGCAGGTGCGACAGAGAGCGTAGCGATAAGAGCGGCGGCCGCAGCGGCGTGGGCAGCAAGGCGGCGCGCGGAGCGTAATGTGAAGCCCATTCCTTCCTCCCGATCGCGCGACAGGCGCGATGCGCGTTGCTCGATGGCGTAGCCCATCCCGTTGCGCGAGGGGCGGGCTCGGCTCGGGAAACCTGCGTGGTCGGAGGCCGGAAAGCAAGAGCGACGGTGGTGCGGCGCGCTCTCACCTTTGTGTAGGTCACACAGGCCCGTTCGCACCCCAGGCCGCTGTCCAAGCGGCGATGGCTGCCGCCGGCAAGGGCCTGCCCACCATCCAGCCCTGAGCGAGATCAGCGCCGATCTCCTGCGCCACGGCCCAGGCCTGCGGCGTCTCCACCCCTTCCGCCACCACGGCGAGCCCACGGTCGTGCGCGCGGCGCACGAGATCTGCGAGCGCGGCGCGCTGGCGGCGGTCCCTGAGAGCGTCGAGGACGAGCGAGCGGTCGAGCTTCATCTCGGTGAAGGGCAGTGCGACGAGCCCGGCCTGCGCTTCGGAGGGAGTGAAATCGTCGATGGAGACGCCGAAACGCAAGGCGCGCAGCCTCAGCGCCGCCTCGCGCACCGCCTCGAGGTCGCGCGCGATCTGGCTCTCCGTCAGTTCGATGGTCAGCGCTTCGGCCGGCAGCCCGCCCGCAGCGCACGCTGCTGAGAGCTGATCGGCGAGGTTGGCGTCGAGCAGGACATCCAGCGGAAGGTTGAGGGCGACCGTGTAGCGCAGGCGCGCTGTGTGCAAGGCGGCGACGTCGGCCACCGCCTGCTGCACGACTCGGTGGCCGAGTGCGGCGGCAAGCCCTGTCCGTTCTGCCAGAGGCACGAACTCGGTCGCGCCGATCAGCCCGTGCAGAGGGTGCTCCCATCGCGCAAGCGCCTCCAGCGCGACCGGTGTGCCGTCGTCGAGGCGAACCTGGGGCTGGTAGCGGTTCACGATTGCCCCTCCAGCGATGGCCCGCGCGAGATCCTCCGCCCCCAGGGGAGGCGCGTCTCCGCGCGGCCTCTCGCGCAGCTCGGTGAGCAGGGCAGCGAGGGCGCGCGACTCCCCAATCTCAGCTACGGCGAGGGAGACGAGGCCGAGGGCGCGTGCGGCGGCAGCGAGGCGCGCCGCGCGATGTGGGGAGCCGACAAACAGGATTGGCGCAGCGAGATCAGGCTCGGCGAGCAGGCGCAGGAAACGGCCGAGCCCGGCTCGAAACGCGCCAGCCTGCGCGAGCACGAAGGGCGGGGCGCCAGCGGCGCGGGCAAGGCGGGTGACGGCGAGGTCGGCGTTCGGCACCAGCAGCACCTCCCCGTTGCTGCCACTCTCGGCGGCCAGCCCGGCGAGATGCCCGGCAAGGTCGCCGCGCGCCACCACAAGGGGCGGCAGTCTCGCGACCCCTGGCCACGGAATCGCGGCCACGCTGTGCCCGCTTGCCGGGCCGGCCGCCAGCTCTCCGCCCCCCATGTTCACCCGCCTCTCCGCTCTGTTAGCGTCCGCCTCGCCCCCTCTGACCGCAACCCTTTTCCAACAATCCGAGACGGAACACGCGAAAAGATGCCTCACTCCGCGAGCGGCGTAAACGAAAGGGCGATGACAGCGCGGCGTCCGTCGCGCCTGCTTCATCGCTCTCTCCGCGCTGAGCCGCCGATCGCGGTGGCCGGAGAGGGGTTGTGGCTGATCGATCGCGACGGCCGGCGCTATGCCGACGCTTGCGGCGGCGCAGCCGTCTCCTGCCTCGGCCACGGCCATCCGGCGGTGATTGCCGCAGTGCGCGACCAGCTCGCTCGTCTCGATTACATCCACACCTCGTTCTTTTCCTGTGCTGCGGCTGAGGAGCTGGCCGAGGTCCTGGTCGACCGCGCGCCGGAGGGTCTGTCGCACGCGTTCATCGTCTCGGGCGGGTCGGAGGCGATCGAGGCGGCGCTGAAGATCGCGCGCCAGTATTTCGTCGAGATCGGAGAACCGGCGCGGGCGCGCTTCATCGCCCGCCGCCAGGGCTACCATGGTGCGACCTTGGGCGCTCTCGCCGTCGGTGGAAACCTCCCCCGCCGCGCCCTCTACGACCCGATCCTGATCCCCGCGAGCCTCGTTGAACCGTGTTTCGCCTACCGTTTCCGCCGCGACGACGAGACGGAGGAAGCGTATGGCGCGCGGGCGGCGGCGAGCCTGGAGGCGGAGATCCTGCGCCAGCCCCCTGGCACGGTGGCAGCGTTCCTCGCCGAGACCGTGGTCGGTGCAACGGCGGGGTCGGTGCCGCCCGTACCGGGCTACTTCCGGCGCATCCGCGAGATTTGCGACCGGCACGGGGTTCTGCTCATCCTCGATGAGGTGATGTGCGGGCTCGGCCGCTGCGGCGCTTTGCACGCCTGCCTCGACGAGGGGGTCGCACCCGACATCCTGGTGGTGGCCAAGGGGCTTGGGGCGGGGGTGCAGCCGGTGGGCGCGATGCTCGTGCATCGCCGTATTGTGGAGGCGATCGCGGCCGGCTCCGGCGCCTTCGCGCACGGGCAGACCTACCTCGCCCACCCGGTGGCCTGCGCGGCGGCGCTTGCCGTGCAAAGGGTGATCCGCGACCAGGGGCTGGTCGCCCGCTCGGCCGCCATGGGGCGCGCGCTCGAGGCGCGCCTGAGCGAGCGGTTCGGCAACCACCCGCATGTCGGCGACATCCGGGGGCGCGGCTTGTTCTGGTCGCTCGAGCTGGTCGCTGACCGCGCGGACAAGACGCCGTTCGACCCGGGCCTTGCCCTGCACGCGCGGATCAAGCGTGCGGCCTTCGCCCGGGGGCTTCTCGTCTACCCGATGGGCGGCACCATCGACGGCCAATCAGGCGATCACGTTACGCTTGCGCCCCCCTTCACCGTGACGGAAGAGGAGGTCGACCTGATTGTGGAGCGGCTCGGCGAGGCGGTGGAGGCGGCGCTGGCCGAGGTGGCGTGATGTGCGGGCGGCAGCCGCCCGCCCTCGACCGCGAGGCGATGCTCGCGTTTCTCGGCCGAGAGTTTCCCGGGGCGGGGTTCGGCGACAGGCGGCTGGTGCTCGCCGAGTATGAGCGCGGGCGCTGCCGGGTGGTGATGCCGTTCGACCCCGCCACCGTTCGGCCGGGCCCCTCGGTGTCGGGACCGGCGATCATGGCCTTGGGCGACGTCTCAGCCTGGGTGTCGCTTCTCTCTGTGATCGGGCCGGTGCCGCTCGCGGTCACCTCGAACCTGACTGTGTCCTTCCTCCGCCCTGCGGGGTTGGCCGACCTCGCTTGCGATTGCCGCGTGCTGCGGGCGGGGCGGCGGCTTGCGACGATGCTCGCGGATGTGCTGCGACTTCCCGACCAGGTTCAGGTCGCGCACCTGACCGTCACCTACGCGCTCCCTGTTCCCGAGGCCGACCGCGCCTGACGGGTCGTCTGAGCGTGCGGTGCGAGGGTCAGCGCGGCACGGCGGCGAAGATGACGACGGCGGCGAGTCCCAGCGCAGCCAACAGGTAGCCAGAGATGCGATAAACCGGTCGCGACGGCCGGGGGATCGCCCTGGGCAGGCGGAGTGGTGCCTCATCCGGCGAGGCGGTGCCCCGCTGCCGGGCCTGAGCGGCGAGGCGCCTGCGGGCGGACGGATCGAGCCACTCCATTCTCCGCCTGTCGATGATCGGCGCAGGACCGCTACTGCGCAGGATATGGTCGCGGAACCGTCCAGTCGTTCGGTCGAGGACGGAACGGACGAGAAGGGTGACGGCCTCCCTGCCCCGGAACTCATCGACGACCGCGAGGAACTGGCGCAGCCCGTCCACCTCCTCCCGATGCATGCCGAGGAGGAACCACCGCCCAATCCGGCCGTCGCGGCAACGGACGGGCAACCAGAGCATCACGTCGAAGCTCGTCTGGTCCTCCATGCGCTGAGCATGGCGCGCGGAGGATGAACGAGAGGTTGAGGCGACAGGAGGCGCCCTCGCAGCCACGCTCACGATGAAGATAGGCCTGAACTTGGCGCACGTCTCGACAGGCGCGCGCAGAGGGAACAGCGCCCTCCATCTTGCTGCGCCGGCCGATCCGGCCGACCGTGCCCGCAGGCTGCGCGATCGGACGTCCTCCTCCTGCGCGCCTGGCCCGACTCGATCGACGCCTGCGCCACCGCGCACGGAATGCCGATAAGGATCGTACCGGTCGGCCGTCAGGTCTGGGTGGGAGCGGTGCGCAGCGAGGCGTCGGGTTCGGGCGCGTTCGCCGGCTCCTCCGGCTGAGCCGCGAAGGCCCCCTTCCCGGCGCGCAAGAT
>CALBEG010000064.1 GCA_937927455.1 uncultured Elioraea sp.
GTGATCCAGGTGCAGGCAAACGGGAATGTCTGGATACATCTCGACAGCGGCGGTCACCATCGCGCGCAGGATGGCATCACCTGCGTAAGCGCGCGCGCCGCGGGAGGCTTGCAGGATGACGGGGCTTTCCGTCTTCGCCGCCGCCTCCATGATGCCGCGTAGCTGTTCCATATTGTTGATGTTGAACGCCGGCACGCCGTAGCCGTGTTCGGCCGCATGGTCGAGAAGCTGGCGAAGCGTGATGAAGGCCATGATCGCGTCCTTTCCTCGTGCGTGTATGGGTGCCTTGACGCCTTTCCCTCAGGCGGCGGCGCGGCGCGTGCGCGCGAGCCGCTCCTTGGCGAGCCGGACGAGCGAGTCGACGGTGAAGCCGAAGTGGCGGAACAGATCGGGCCCAGGCGCGGAGGCGCCGAAAGTCGCGATGCCAAGCACGTCGTCCTCGCTTCCGACATAGCGCGTCCAGCCAAAGGGCGAGGCGGCCTCAACCGCGATCCGTGGCGCAGCACCCAGCACAGCCGCGCGATACTCCGCGCTTTGCCGATCGAAGAGCTCGAAGCACGGAAGCGAAACGACCGCGACCGGGATCCCTTCCGCCTGCAACACCTTGCGCGCCTCGACGGCGAGAGACACCTCCGATCCGGTGGCGAGGATGGTCATCGCACGCGGACCGCCCTCAGCCTCGGCGAGCACGTAACCGCCCTTGGCACAGAGGTTCTCGGACGACGGCTGCGTACGGAGCGCAGGCAGGTTCTGCCGCGTCAGCGCCAGCACAGACGGCATTTCGGGCCCCGTCAACGCCGCCTCCCAGCACTCGGCAGTTTCGACCGCATCTGCTGGGCGGAAGACAAGCAGGTCGGGCATCGCACGCAAAGACGCGAGATGCTCGATCGGCTGGTGCGTCGGCCCATCCTCGCCGAGCCCGATGGAGTCGTGCGTCATCACATAGATGACGCGGAGTTTCATCATCGCCGAGAGGCGAATCGCGTTGCGCGCATAGTCGGAAAAGACCAGGAACGTTCCGCTGTATGGGACGAACCCGCGATGCAGCGCAATGCCGTTCATTCCGGCAGCCATCCCAAACTCGCGCACACCCCAGTGGATGTAGCGGCCGGAGAAGTCGCCAGGCTTGATAGCCGCAGTCGAAGGGGTGACCGTGTTGTTGGAATGAGTCAGGTCGGCCGATCCGCCAATCAGTTCCGGCACGGCGGCAGTAAGCACCTTCAGCGCCGCCTCAGAGGCCTTGCGTGTGGCGACCGTCGGTTTCTCAGCAAGAAGTTTTTCGATGTGCGCGGCGGTTGCGCGGCGAACGGCCTCGGCAACCTCGCCCATTTCGCCACGACGGAACGCCTCGCGCATCTCCGCCGGCGCGGCGGCGAGCCGCTTCTCCCACGCCTCGCGCTCAGCCCGGCCGCGCGCACCGGCGGCACGCCAGGCCTCGAGGATGGGCGCTGGGATGTCAAAGGGTGGCCAGGGCCAACCTAGGCGCTCGCGCGCAGCCGCCACCTCGGCCGCGCCGAGGGGCGCGCCGTGCGTCGATTCCGAACCTTGCTTGTTCGGCGCGCCGAAACCGATGATGGTGCGGCACGCGATGAGGGAGGGGCGAGGGTCGCTGATCGCGGCCTCGATCGCGGCCGCAACGGCCTCCATGTCATGGCCGTCGACGCGCTGCACATGCCACCCGCAAGCGGCAAAACGCGCACATTGATCATCTGATACGGCGAGCGAGGTCGGGCCGTCGATCGAAATGCCGTTGTCGTCGAAGAGTACGATCAATCGGCCGAGCTTGAGGTGTCCTGCGAGCGAAATCGCCTCATGGCTCACCCCCTCCATCAGACACCCGTCGCCGGCGATGACGAAGGTGCGGTGATCGACGAGCCCGTCGCCGAAGCGGGCGTTGCGCATCCGTTCTGCAATCGCCATCCCGACCGCGTTGGCGAGCCCCTGGCCCAGCGGGCCAGTCGTCGTCTCCACGCCGGGCGTGTGCCCGTATTCCGGATGGCCCGGCGTCAGCGAGCCGAGTTGCCGGAAGCGGCGGATCTCCTCAATTGTCATCCCTGGGAACCCGGTGAGGTGGAGGAGCGCGTAGAGCAGCATCGAGCCGTGGCCGGCGGAGAGCACGAAACGATCGCGATCCGGCCAGTCGGGCGCGGCAGCGTCGTACTTCAAAAACCGCGTCCAGAGCACAGTGGCCACATCGGCCATGCCCATCGGCATGCCAGGGTGGCCGGACTTCGCGTTCTCCACCGCATCCATGGCGAGCGCACGGATCGCGTTCGCCATCGTCCGCAGATCCATATCCGCCGCGTCGCTCATCCTCGCTTGCCTCCGCCGCTGATCCCGTCCGCTGCCCTTGCGGTGTTAGTGCCGCGCCCGTCGCGCACGATCGACGAGCTGCAGCACGATCGGAGTCATGATCAGCTGCATCGCCAGATCCTGCTTCGCCCCAGGAATGACGATGGAGTTGGCCCGGCTCATGAAGCTGCCCGGGATCATCGACAGCAGGTAGGGAAAGTCGATACCGCGCGGGTTCTTGAACCGGATCACCACCATCGACTCATCTGGGGTGGGGATCCAGCGCGCGATGAAGGGGTTGGACGTATCCACCGTGGGCACGCGCTGGAAGTTGATGTCTGTTTCGGCGAACTGCGGGCAGATGTAGTGCACGTAATCAGGCATGCGGCGCAAGATGGTGTCCATTACAGCCTCTGTGGAATAGCCGCGCGCGGCCCTGTCGCGATGGATCTTCTGGATCCACTCAAGATTGATCACGGGCACGACACCGATCTTGAGGTCGGCGAGTGCGGCAAGATTCACCTTCTCGGTCACCGCGCAGCCGTGCAGGCCTTCGTAGAACAAGAGGTCCGTCTTCGGCGGGAAGTCCTCCCAGGGCGTGAAGGTGCCCGGCGGCGAGCCGTAGAGTTCAGCCTCGCGCTGATCGTGCACGTAGTGCCGCGTGCGCCCCGTGCCGTTGGTGCCATACTGGATAAAGACCTCCTGGAGCTCCTCAAGCAGGTTCGCCTCGATGCCGAAGTGGCTGAAATGCTTGTTTCCCGCCGCCTCGGCCTCCGCCATCTTCTGCCGCATCTCAACGCGGTCGTAGCGGTGGAAGGCGTCGCCCTCGATCCAGGCCGCGGTGATGCCCTCGCGGCGGAAGATCTGATCGAAGGTATGCTTGACCGTGGTCGTGCCGGCACCCGAGGAACCGGTGATGGCGATGATAGGGTGCTTGACGGACATGTCGCGCGCAATCGAGAGGGGACGGCCAGAGGTCAGGACTTGAACAGGCTGCGCTCACCGAACAGTGGCCGCTGCCCGCCCGGGGGGATGACGCCGGCATTGTGCATCGCGGTCACTCGCTTGACCTTGTCGCGCGAGCCGTAGATCAGCGGCACCTTCTGATGAATCGACTGCGGAACGAGATCGAGGATCCGGTTGAACCCGTCGGTCGCTGCTCCGCCCGCCTGCTCCATGACAAACGCGATCGGGAAGCCTTCGTACAGAAGGCGCAGCCGCCCGCGCTCGTAGCCGCGGCGCGCGTCGGACGGATAGAGGTAGATCCCGCCGCGCAGAAGAATGCGAAGCGCTTCGCCAACCGAACAGGCAAGCCAGCGCATATTGTAGTCCGCACCGCTCGGCCCGCTCGACCCCGCGATCAGCTCCTCGATGTAGGTGCGGATCGGCAGCGTCCAGTGCCGCATGTTGGAGGCGTTGATCGCGTATTCGGGCTTCCATGCCGGAATTTGTACCTTGGGATGAGTCAGGCGCCACTCGCCGGAGGGGCGATGCAGGGTGAACAGGTCAGTGCCCTCGCCGAGCGAAAGGGCAAGCACCGTGGCCGGGCCATAGACGACGAAGCCCGCTGCGAGCTGCGCCGTGCCGGGCTGGAAGAACGCGCTCGCCGGATCAGCCGGGTCGGTCACTGGCAGCAGGGAGAAGATGCTGCCGACCAGCATGTTCTGCTCGATGTTGTTCGAGCCATCGAGCGGATCCATCGCCACCGCGAGCGGCCCCGCCTTGCCAGTGAGCTTCGCCTCGTCCATCTCCTCAGAGACGATGGCGGCCACCGGGCAAGGCTCGAGGTGGCGGAGGAAGATTTCGTTCGACCGCACGTCAAGCACCTTCTGCCCATCCCCGTCGTTGGAGGCACCGACCACCTCCGACATCCGCCCGGCGAGAGCCCCGAGAGCCAACAGCTCCGCGAGCTCAATTGCGGCGGTGGAAAGCGCGGCCACCGTCTCAGCGACCGCGATCCGGCCCGAATCTCCCGCACTGAATGCCTCAAGATGCTCACGAAGCGTGGTCACAGGTCGTTCCTCCTCTCGCACCCTGTCCGGTCGCCCCCGCCGGGCGGATGCCCTACCTTCGTTGACGCGAAACTAGCGGCCTTCCGCCCTCGCGAAAACTCTTTTAGTCTTTCGCGGAATGAAAGAGAACCTTTCGCCATTCGCGCGACGCGTCTCGTTGCGGCAGCTGCGCGCCTTCGGCGCGCTGGTGGCGGAAGGCTCGATCAGCGCGGCGGCGCATCGCCTTGCCCTCACTCCGCCGGCCATCAGCCAGCAGCTGCAGAAGCTGGAGGAGGCAGTGGGCGGCATCGCCCTTTACGACCGCTGCCCAGAGGGACTGCGCGTCACTGACGCCGGCCGGGAAATCCTCGCCGCCCTCGAACGGGTGGAGGCTGCCCTCGCCGATGCGGCCGCGGCGCTCGAGACGCTGCGCGGGGTCGCAGCCGGCCGGGTCGCGGTCGGCGTGATCAGCACCGCCAAATACTTCACCCCGCTGGCGCTCGCCGCCTTCAAGCGGGCGCACCCGGGGGTCGATCTCGTCATCCGCATCGGCAATCGCGAAGCGATCCTCTCCACGTTGCGCAGTTTCGAGCTCGATCTTGCCATCACCGGCTATCCGCCCGAGGATATCCCCATCACGCGCGCCGTGCTCGGGCCCAACCCCCACGTGATCATTGCTGCCCCCGACCATCCGTTGGTCGGTCAGCGCACCCTTCCCCTCAGCGTAGTGGGTCGGGAGACGATCCTGTTGCGCGAGCCGGGCTCTGGCACCCGCGCCCTCGTCAAACGACTCTTTCCGGAGGACCCGCCGCTCGGGCCACGGATCGAAATCGGCTCGAACGAGACGATCAAGCAGGCCGTCATGGCCGGCATGGGGATCGCGCTGATTTCCGCTCACACCTGCGCGGCGGAACTCGCCGACGGCCGGCTTGCGTTGATCGAGGCCGAGGGCCTGCCGATTGTGCGGCAGTGGTTCGTGGTTCGACGCACCGACAAGCGGCTGTTGCCGGCGGCCGAAGCGCTGTGGTGCCACCTGGTCGCCTCTGCCGCCGACTATCTGCCGCGGCTGCCGGCTCAGGCTCCTTCGCCCGAGCGCGATCCGGCCGCGGCGCGACACGAAGAGATCGCCTAGCCGGACCGCCGTCGGAGACGTGTTGCGGTTCAGGCCGGAGACGGATCAGCCAGGCGCATTCGCTGCAACCCGAGGCCTCACCCGTCGAAGCGGATCAGCGCGAACCAGTGGCCGCGCGCTTGGGTCGCATCGTGCAGCCGGCCTGTGCCGTCGAGGGCGAGCCTGCGGCGCATCACCGTATCCGCGAGATTGCCACCGATGATCTCGGCGCTCTCAGGGCCCGCCCGCACCACGATGTCGCCGTGGCTGGTGAAGAGGTCAACCGCCAACGCCCGTTCAAAGGTGATGGGGCGATCCGGCGCCCCGTCGCCAATCCCCACCCGCCACTGCACGACGATGTCGCCGCGTCGCAGCGGCAGCGCCCCGATCGGGACCGCGCGATAGGGTTGATCGCCGCCGGCTCCAGCGCGAGCGATCGCATCGCGCACATAGGTGCAATGCCACTCGCAATAGGCAAACCAGGGCGCTCCGCGCGTGGCCGCCCACATCCCTGCACCGATGAAGGCAGCCGACCAGGCCCAGCGGTCGCCATTCGCGTCCGTCGTTCGCCCGTCCACGTGGAGATAGGCGGGCCTGCCGGCGGCGTCGCCGACGATGCGCCAGTAGTCCGCAATCCAGCGGCGGCACGGCTCCTCGTCCTCGAGCCGGCCGAGGAAACGCGCCTCTTCGGCTTCCGCCCAGGCCGCGAGGCGTTCCGCGATCGTGTTCATCGCCCTCCATCCGCGCGCCGCGCCCCTCACGGCCGTTGCGGCCAGTGACGCGGCGACGCACTTGCAAACAGTCCTGCGTCGCGACCGCCTCCGACAAGCCCCGTGGAGCTTGCTGATGATCGCTGCCCTCACCCTCTTGCTCGCCTGCCAGCTCGTGGGCGAAGTCACCGCCCGTGCGCTGGGGCTACCCTTGCCGGGGCCGGTGCTCGGCATGATCCTTCTTGCTGCGGGCCTGCTCGCCCGCGGCGGTGATCCGCCGCCGGAGCTCGCCGCCGTGGCGGACGGGCTTCTGCGCAACTTGGGCCTGCTGTTTGTGCCGGCAGCGGTCGGGGTGGTGCTGCACCTCGACCTGCTCGCCCGCGCTGCCGCCCCGATCGCGCTTGCGGTGCTCGCCGGCACGCTCGCGGCGATCGGCTTCACCGGGTTGGTCACCGCTCGGCTTCTCCGCGCATGGAGCAGCCGCGATGTCGCCTGAGCTCGCCGAAATCTGGGTCTATCTTGCCGCCTCGCCGCTCGCCGCTCTGACAGTGACGCTGGCGGCGTGGCTGGCGGGGCTTCGCCTGCACGCCGCCGCGCAGAGGAGCGCCCTCGTCAACCCGGTTCTGGTCGCAGCGCTGCTGCTGGTAGCCCTGCTGCTCGTTTCCGGCATCGAGTACCGGGCGTATTTCGAGGGGGCACAATTCGTGCACTTCCTGCTCGGCCCCGCAACCGTGGCGCTCGCCGTGCCGCTGGTGCGGCAGTGGCGCCTGCTGATGGCCTCGGGGCCCGCCCTCGCCATCGCACTCGTCACCGGCAGCGTCTTCGCTTCGGCCTCCGCCGTCGCCATCGGCTGGGCCTTCGGCGCTGACCCGGCCGTGCTCGCTACCCTCGCTCCGAAGGCGACCACCACGCCCGTCGCCATGGGCATCGCCGAACAGATCGGCGGGATTCCGAGTCTGACCGCGGTCGTCGTCATTCTCTCCGGCATTGCCGGCGCCGCCCTCGGCCCCATGCTCCTCACGTTATTGCGGGTGCAGGACTGGCGTGCGCGCGGTTTCGCGGTCGGGCTCGCCGCGCATGGGATCGGCACCGCCCGCGCCATCTCCGTCAACGAGACGGCCGGTGCCTTCGCCGCCCTCGCCATGGGGCTGAACGCGCTCGCCACCGCTCTGCTGCTACCCCTGGTCTGGGCGCTCGCGATGCCTTGATCGCGCCCGACCGTCCGGACGGTCTTGCCAACCGTTCCTCCGGCCAGCATGTGGCCGTGCATCATGCTGGACCAGAACACCGAAACGCGGGACACGCGCGAACGCATTCTCGACGCCGCCGAAAGCGTGGTTGCCGAACGCGGTGTCGCCGCCCTTTCGCTCGAGGCTGCCGCTGCCGGAGCCGGGGTGAGCAAGGGAGGGCTTCTCCACCACTTCCGATCGAAGGAAGCACTGCTCACCGCCCTGGTCGAGCGGATGGTCACGGAGATGCGGGCGGGCTACGACGCTGTTGTTGCCGCCGAGCCCGTGGGGCCTGGCCGGCACACCCGGGCCTGCATCGCCTGGGCTCTGCGGCCGAGCCCAGAACAGCGCGTGCGCGACCTACGCCTGGCCGCAGCTCTTTTGTCCGCCCACGCGCACGACCCGGGCCTGATCGAGCCGGTGCGGCGGGAACACGCCCGCATCCGCGCCGCCATCGCCGATGACGGCCTCCCACCCGGCCACGCACACGCGGTACTCGCCGCCGCAGACGGCATCTTCCTCGCCAAGGTGTTCGGCCTGTGGTCGCCCGACGAGACCCTCGCCAGCGAGATCGAGGCCGCGCTCGGATGTCTTGCCAAACCATGCTGAGACCTCTCCTCATCGGTCTGCTTGCCCTCGCCCTCGTGCCGGCGGCGACCCTCATCGTCATCCGCGAACGGATCCCTGTCCCGGCCGATGCGCGGACAGGCGGGAGCGCTTCGGCCTCAGCCGTGGCCAGCGCCGGGGCACTCGGACGGATCGAGCCCGCAAGCCGTATCCTTCGCCTCTCCCACGGTGCGGGGCCTGAAGGAGCGCGGGTGGGGCGGCTGCTCGTGCGCGAGGGGGAGGAGGTGCGCGCCGGGCAGCTGCTCGCCGAAT
This sequence comes from uncultured Elioraea sp., assembly GCA_937927455.1. GTDB lineage: Bacteria > Pseudomonadota > Alphaproteobacteria > Acetobacterales > Acetobacteraceae > Elioraea. The sequence continues at coordinate 8,213 of CALBEG010000064.1, forward strand.
TCCATGACCTCCCGCGCAGGGAGGCAGCACTCGCCCAGGCCGAAGCCGCCCTTGCGCTCGCCGAGGCGCGTCTCGCCCGCATCCTCGCCGCCGGCCGCGACACCGAGGTCGCCGCGGCCCGCGCCCGCCTCGCCGCCGCCCAGGCGGCGGAGGAGAACGCCGTGCGCGAGGCCCGCCGCGCCGAAGCCCTCCTGCGCACTGCCGCCGGCAACCAGGCAGCCTGGGACCGCGCCCGCTTCGCCGCCGCCCAGGCGACCGCTGAACGCTCCCGGGCCGAAGCGGAACTCGAGGCCTTGCTCGCTCCTCGCGCCGAGGACGTCGCGGTGGCCCACGCCGAGGTCGCCCAGGCACGTTCGGCGGTCGCCGAAGCACGCGCAGCGCGCGACCTCGCCCTGCTCGTCTCGCCGATCGACGGCACAGTGCTCAAGATCCACGCCCGCGAGGGCGAGCGCATCGGCAATGACGGGGTGCTCGAGCTCGCCGACCTCACTGCCTTCGACGTGGTGGCGGAGGTCTACGAGACCGACCTGCCGCGCGTGCGCGTCGGCGCATCCGCGGAGGTGGCGGTCCCGGGAGAACCCCGCCCCTTCCCCGCCCGTGTGGTCGATCTCGGCTGGCGGGTTGGGCGACAATCCGTGATCTCGCCCGACCCTGTCGCCGCCATCGACTCGCGCGTGGTTGAGGTGCGGCTCAGGCTCGACTCCACCGCGAACGAGGCCGTGCGACGCCGCACCAACATGCAGGTTCAGGTGGCGATCCGGCCGTGAACGAGCTTGCGCCCCTCGCACGCGCTTCGCCCGTGCTGGCGACGGCGCCGGCGGCAGCGGCGATCCAACCGCCGCCTGCACCCGGGCTTCGCCTGCCGTTCCGCCTCGCCTGGCGTCAGCTTCGCCACGAACCCGCCCGTCTCGCTGCCGCCCTCTCCGGCGTCGTGTTCGCCACGCTGCTGATCTTCATGCAGATCGGGTTCAAGAACGCGCTGTTCGACAGTGCGGTTTTGGTGCAGAACTCGCTGCGCGCAGACCTCTTCCTCATGCACCGCACCACCGAGGCGCTCTGGCGGTCAGCCTCCTTTCCGCGCGCGCGCCTCGCCCAGGCGCTGGCGCTTCCCGAGGTCGAGCGAGTGACACCGCTCTACGTCGCCAATGTACCGTGGAGGAACCCCGAGACAGGACTGAACCGCACACTGCTTCTGTTCGGGGTCGATCCCACCGCGCGCCTCCTTGGCTTCTACGGCCTGGATGATGCGGCCTGGGACGCCATCACCCGCCCCGACACCATCCTGTTCGACGAACGCGGCAAGCCCGAGTTCGGCCCCATCCGCTCGCTCCTCGCGCAGGGGTCGTTCTTCGGCGAACTCAACCGCAAGCGGGTCGAGGTCGTCGGCACCTTCGGGCTTGGTGCCACCTTCTCCTCGGAATCGAATGCTATCGCCTCCGAAACAACATTCTGGCGCATCGCCTCGGGGCGGAATCCCGCGCAGGTTGACGTCGGTGCGATCATGCTGAAGCCGGGGGCGGATGTTGCTGCAACGAAACGCGCGCTGCAGGCCCTGCTGCCCGATGACGTGATGGTGTTCACACGTGCCGAGATCGCACAGTTCGAACGGGACTACTGGGCCAAAGTCGCGCCCATCGGCTTCATCTTCGGGCTTGGTGTCGCGATCGGCCTCGTCGTCGGCTGCGTGATCGTCTATCAGATCCTGTTCTCGGACATCTCGCGTCACTTAGGCGAATACGCCACGCTGAAGGCGATGGGCTACACCAACGGCTATCTCGCGCGCGTGGTGATGTCGGCTGCCCTCATTCTCGCCGCGCTCGGCTTCATCCCGGGGCTTGTGCTGAGTCTCGGGCTCTATGAGATCGCGACCGCGCAAATCTTCATTCCCCTGCACATGACGATCCCGCGAGCCTCCTTCGTCTTCGGCCTCATCTTCGTCATGTGCGTCGTCTCGGGGCTGATTGCGATCCGCAAGCTGCGCGATGCGGATCCGGCGGACATGTTCCGATGAACGCGGTCGAAATCCGCGGCCTGAGCCATCGCTACGGTGCGGGCCCGACCGCGCTGACCGTGCTGCACGATCTCGACCTGACCATCCCCGCCGGCGAGGTCGTGCTGCTCACTGGCCCATCTGGCTCCGGCAAGACCACCCTGCTCACCCTGATTGGCGCCCTGCGCGCGGTGCAGACGGGCTCCTGCCGCGTGCTCGGGATCGAACTTTCCAACGCGGACGAGCGGACGCGCGTTGCGCTCCGCCGCCGCATCGGCTTCATCTTCCAGCACCACAATCTGTTGGGCTTCCTGTCCGCGCGCGAGAACGTGGCGATGGCTCTCGAACTCGACCCCGACCTCGACGAGGCGGAGCGGCTGGCGCGCGCTGAAGCGATGCTGCACGCAGTCGGCCTTGCCGACAAGGTGGACGCCTATCCAGCCTTGCTGTCCGGCGGACAGCGCCAGCGCGTTGCCATCGCGCGGGCACTCGTGCACGAACCGGGGCTGATCCTGGCTGACGAACCAACCGCGGCCCTGGACAGCAAGACAGGGCACGAAACGATGGCGCTGCTGCAGCACCTCGCCAAGGAACGGGGCCGGACAGTCTTCATCGTCACCCACGACCCGCGAATCCATGATATCGCCGACCGCATCGTCGCCATGGAGGATGGCCAACTGGTCCAGCCTGCGACGCACTGACTCCGGTTTCACCAGTCATCGGCATCGGAGGAGCCCGAGGTGATCCCAAGCCTCGATCGCTGGCTGAGAAAGCAGGAGCGCTGGCGCGAGCCTGTCAAGCCACTCCCCGATCCGCCGCCGCTCTGGCATGCGCTCCCCGCCGAGGAGGCAATCACCTGGTTCGAGGTCGGGCCCGAAGGTCTGAGTGAGCGCGAAGGCATCGTCCGCCTCGGGATCTACGGCCCGAACCTGCTGCCTGACCCTCCACGGCCCTCGAGCTTCCGCCGCTTCCTGGCCCAGTTCGAGAATGTCCTGATCCAAGTCCTGCTCGTTGCAGGGGTGGTGACAGCAGTGGTCGGACATTGGGTGGACGCGACGGTGATCGTCGCCGTCTGTGTGATCAACGCCCTGGTTGGTTTCATCCAGGAGGGCCGGGCGGAAGCCGCCATGGCAGCCGTCCGTACCCTTCTTTCACATCGTGCTGCCGTGATCCGCGAGGGCAAGCGCAAGTCGCTCGATTCGGGTGACATCGTGCCGGGCGACATCGTGCTGCTCGAACCAGGCGACCGGGTTCCTGCCGACATTCGCCTCATCGCGGTGCGCGGTCTTGCGATCCAGGAATCCATCCTGACCGGCGAGAGCGTGCCGGTGATGAAATCCGCCGAGCCTGTCGCGGAAACCGCTTCGCTCGGCGATCGGACCTCGATGGCCTTCGCAGGCACGGTGGTCGCTTCCGGTCACGGCAGGGGCATTGTGGTCGCCACTGGCGCTGAAACCGAGATCGGCCGGATCAGCGGAATGCTCGCCCGTGTGGAGACGGTGCAGACGCCGCTTCTGCGCGCGATGACGCGCTTCGGTCGCACGCTCAGCGTGCTGATCCTCTCGATCGCTGCCGTCACCTTCGCCTTCGGCGTGCTGGTTCGTGACTTTGCCGCGAGCGACATGTTCCTCGCTGCAGTCGGAATCGCCGTCGCCGCCATCCCCGAGGGACTGCCAGCGGTGATCACCGTCATCCTCGCCATCGGGGTGCGTCGCATGGCTGAACGCATGGCCGTCGTGCGGCGGCTCCCCGCGGTCGAGTCCCTGGGCAGCGTCGACGTGATCTGCACCGACAAGACGGGAACGCTGACCCGGAATGAGCTGACCGTCCGCCTGCTCGCTCTGCGCGACGGGGACATCGAGGCGACTGGATCAGGCTACGATCCGGCGGGTACAGTGACTCGCGGTGGCCGCCCCGTCACCGCTGAAACAGATACCGCCCTCGCCCTGGTTCTGCGGGCGGCCGTGCTGTGCAACGACGCACGACTATTCTACGCGGTTGAGCTGTGGCACGTCGCCGGCGATCCCACCGACGGCGCCTTTCTCGTGCTCGCCCAGAAGGCCGCCTTCGATACAGACTCGACACGGACGCACTGGTCGCGTCGGGACTCCATCCCGTTTGAATCCGAACACAGGTTTATGGCCGTGCTGGTGCACGACCACGCGGGCAACGCGCTGATCGCAGCCAAGGGCGCGCCCGAGGTCATCCTCCCGCGCTGTGCGATGGCAGAGGCCGAGCGACTTGCTTGGCTCACGCGCTTGGAGGACCTCGCCCATCGCGGATACAGGCTGATCGCGGTCGCCACTCGCGCCGCCGAACCTCAGATGGTCACGCTCGACTTCGACGACGTGCGCGACCTTGACCTGATCGGCGTCGCGTGCCTGATCGACGGTGCTCGGGAGGAGGCGGTCGAAGCTGTTGCCGCCTGCCGTCGGGCGGGGATCGCAGTGACGATGATCACCGGTGATCACGCCGGCACCGCCCTTGCGGTTGCCCGCGAGGTGGGGATCGACACCTCCGCCGGCGCGCTCACAGGCGCCGACCTCGACGCGATGGACGATACAGCCTTCGCCGAGGCGGCCGAGCGCGTGCACGTGTTCGCCCGCACCGCACCCGCGCACAAGCTGCGCCTCGTTGAAGCGCTGCAGGCCCGCGGCCACATCGTTGCGATGACGGGTGACGGCGTGAACGACGCGCCCGCCCTGAAACGGGCCGACATCGGGGTGGCGATGGGCAAGGCCGGTACCGAGGCGGCGAAGGAAGCCGCTGAAATGGTGCTCGCCGACGACAACTTCGCCACCATTGCCGCCGCTGTCCGCGAAGGGCGCACGGTATACGACAATCTCAAGAAGACTCTGCTGTTCATCCTCCCCACCAATGGCGGGCAGGCGGCAAGCGTCATGGTTGCCGTCTTGGCCGGGCTCAGCGCGCTGCCCGTAACTCCGGTGCAAATCCTCTGGGTGAACCTTGTTGTCGCCGTCACGCTCGCGCTCGCGCTTGCGTTCGAGCCGGCCGAACCGGATGTCATGGATCGGCCACCACGCCGACCCGATGCGCCGATCTTTGACGTCTTTCTTGCGTGGCGCGTGGTCCTCGTCTCAGCTCTGCTGAGCGCCACCACCATCGGTGCCTTCCTGTTCGAACTCGCCGACGGCGCGAGCCTGGAGGCAGCACGCGGCGCAGCGATCACCGCACTGATCGCGGGCCAGGCCGCCTACCTGTTCAATGCGCGATCGTTCAGGCGCTCGGCGCTGTCGCGGGCAGGACTGTTCGGCAACGTTGCCGTTTGGGTCATGCTGGCGCTGATCGTGCTCCTGCAATGGGGCTTCCTGTACATGCCGACCGCGCAGTCGGTCTTCGGTGTTGCCCCCCCCGACAAGACGGGGTGGATGGTGGCGTTCGCCGCCGCGACCGGGGTCTTTCTCGTTGTCGAGGCCGAGAAAGCGTTCAGACGATGGATTTCGCTGCGAAACAATCGTCCCCGCACCGTCACGCCGTCCGACCGCCATCCACCGGCAGCAGGATCCCGGTGACGAAGCTCGTCGCGTCTTCGGCGAGCCATACCGCAGCATTGGCGACGTCAGCTGGTGTGCTCATCCGCCCGAGCGGGATGGTGGCGAGGAAGCGCGCGCGGTTCTCCGGCGTGTCCTCCGCCCCCATGAATTCCGTCAGAAGCCCGGTGACACCGATCACCGGGCAGATCGCGTTCACCCGAATATTGTCGCGCGCCAGCTCCTGCGCCATCGATAGCGTGATGAGGTTCACCGCGCCCTTGGTGCCATTGTACCAAGTGAGTCCCGGGCGGGGGCGGATGCCGGCGGTGGAGGAGATGTTGATGATGGATCCGCCGCGCCCCTGCATCCGCAGAACAGGCAGAGCAGCAAGCGTCATCCAGTAGATCGACTTCACGTTCACCGCGTAGATGCGGTCGAACTCCGCTTCCGTCACTTCGGTGAGCGGCTTGTTGCGGTGCGTTGTACCCGCGTTGTTGACCACGATGTCGAGACCGCCGAAGCATTCGACCGCGCGCGCCACCATCGCCCGACAGTCCTCGCCTGATGAGACGTCGCCGGCGATCGCGACTGCGTTTGGCCCGAGTTGGCCGGCCACACGCTCTGCCCCCGTGCCGTTCAGGTCGGCGACGACGACGCGCGCCCCCTCGCGCACATAGGCACGCGAAATCCCCTCGCCGAAGCCCGAAGCCGCCCCTGTCACCACCGCCACCTTGCCGGCAAGACGCATCCGTTCCTCCTCGAATTTCTCGTCAGCACGCTAGCCGGCCGGTAGGCGGGCGCAAGACGGGCTCGGCTCTGGACAGCCCCGACCGCAGCGGGTCAGATCACCGCAAGGGACGAAAGTCGGAGGACAACGTCATGCGGCTCAATCGTCGCGCCCTGCTTACCGCCTCGCTCCTTCTTGCACGGCCTCGCCCAGCCCGCGCCCAGGCTTGGCCCATCAAGCCGATCCGTGTCATCGTGCCGTTCGCCGCCGGTGGGGCGGCCGACAGTTCCGCCCGCACCATCTTCCCCCGCCTTGGCGAGCGTCTCGGCGCCACCTTCGTGGTGGAGAACCGCACGGGGGCGTCGGGCTCGATCGGCGGTGCGGCGGTTGCGCAGTCCGCCGCCGACGGCCATACGCTGCTCTACGATGCCTCCTCGCACATCGTGAACCCATCGCTCTTGCGGAACCTGCCGTTCGACTACGCCACCGCCTTCACCCCGATCAGCCTGGTCGCGACCTTCCCGCAGGTGATTTCGGTGAAGGCCGATTTCCCGGCGCGAACGATTGGCGAGCTCCTGGAGGCAGCGCGACGCCGCCCGGGCGAGATCACCATCGGCACGCAAGGCAACGCCACGGCCGGTCACTTGGCCCTTGCGCAACTCGAACGATCCGCCGGCGTCAAGTTCACCCACGTCTCCTACCGTGGCGGTGCAGCCGCCGCGCGCGACCTCGCCGGCGGTACCCTGGACGGGACATTGATCACCGTGCTGTCCACGCGACCGGTGGTCGAGGCAGGCCGTGCCCGCATGCTCGCTTTGACTATCCTGCAGCGCTTGCCGGCCTTTCCGGACGTGCCGACGCTGGCGGAAAGCGGCTACCCGGGCTTCAACGTGAGCGAATGGGTGGGGCTCTTCGCTCCTGCCGGAACGCCCGCCGCCATCGTCGAACGGCTGCACGGGGAACTCGCCAAGGTGCTGGGGGAGGAACCGATTCGCGCGCGTCTTGATCAGCTCGGCGCAGTTCCGGTGGGCTCCGCGCCGAGTGATTTCGTTAGCTTTGTGAGGGAGGGACGGGACGCGATGGCGGTCTTGGTGCGCGAGGCCAACATCACCGCCGACTGATGGCCGGCAACCCAAGACGGGTATATCGGGGCGAAGACACACACTGCGGCGATCGTGCCGGAAGCAGCGCTGCCATCACGCTCACTCACTTGATCACGGGGCCACGCGACGGTGTGGTTCGCAGCTGGAGCTGCCGTGCCTGCGGCTTTGTCGGGGTTGGTCACGAACGGGGGGAGACAGGCTTTCAGTCCTCCTTCTCCTCCTCGGTCTCCTCCTCGCGCGGTTCGGGCTTCGGCCCGCTGTCCTGCCCCTTGGCCAAGGGATCGCGCTCGACGAGTTCGATCACCGCCATCGGCGCCATGTCGCCGTAGCGGAAACCGGCCCTCAGCACCCGCGTGTAGCCGCCGGGGCGTGACCCGTAGCGCTCAGCCAGAGGCCCGAACAGCTTCGCGACGATGGCGTCGTCGCGGAGTTGCGCGTAAGCCTGGCGACGCGCGTGCAACCCTCCGCGCTTGCCGAGCGTGATCAGCTTTTCGGCGTAAGGGCGAAGCGCCTTCGCCTTCGGCAGGGTAGTGGTGATCTGCTCGTGCTTGAACAAGGCGACCGCGAGGTTGCGGAACATCGCCGCACGATGGCTGCTGGTGACGCCGAGTTTGCGGCCGCCGACACGGTGGCGCATCGTCCTCTCTCCCTCAAACGTTCAGAACGGCTCCTGCTCGAGCTTCTTGGCGAGCTCCTCGATGTTCTCGGGCGGCCAGCCCGGAATCGTCATGCCGAGGCTCAAGCCCATCGCCGCCAGCACTTCCTTGATCTCGTTCAGCGACTTCCGCCCGAAGTTCGGCGTGCGCAACATCTCCTGCTCGGTCTTCTGCACGAGGTCGCCAATGTAGACGATGTTGTCGTTCTTCAGGCAGTTCGCCGAGCGCACCGACAGCTCGAGCTCGTCCACCTTGCGCAACAGATTACGGTTGAACGGCAGCTCCTCGCGTATCTCTTCGTGCGCGACCTGGCGCGGCTCCTCAAAGTTGATGAAGAGCTGCAGCTGGTCCTGCAGAATGCGCGCGGCGAGCGCCACCGCATCCTCCGGCGTGACCGTGCCGTTCGTCTCTACCGTCAGCACGAGCCGGTCGTAGTTCGTCACCTGACCCACGCGGGTCGGCTGCACCTGGTAGGCGACACGACGTACCGGCGAGTAGATGGCGTCGATCGGGATGACACCGATTGGCGCATCTTCGGCGCGGTTCTCCGAAGCCGGCACGTACCCCTTGCCGAGATTGACGGTGAACTCGATGCCAAGCCTGGCACCGTCATCAAGCGTGCAGAGCACCAGATCCGGGTTGAGGACCTCAATGTCAGCGCCGGCCTGGATCTGCCCTGCGCGAACCTCGCCGGGGCCCGTCGCCGACAGCGTCATGCGCCGCGGGCCCTCCGAATGCATCCGGATGGCGAGCTGTTTGATGTTGAGTACGATATCGGTGACGTCCTCGCGGACGCCAGCGATGGAGCTGAACTCGTGCAGCACGCCATCAATCTGCACCGCTGTCACCGCAGCCCCCTGCAGCGAGGAGAGCAGCACGCGACGCAGCGCATTACCCAAGGTCACGCCAAAACCGCGCTCCAGCGGCTCGGCGACGACGGTTGCGATTCGGTTGGGATCGTGTCCAAGCTCGATATCGAGCTTGGCGGGCTTGATCAAAGATTGCCAAGTCCTTTGCAGCACGGCCTGACCTTTCGTGCCATTCCTTCTCGCGGCTCACCGGCGGCCCCAGTGCCCGCCGTCGTGCCGACCCCGCGCCGAGCCCGAACGCGGGACGGAAGCGCGATCCTCTCCGGGCTCGCCCCTCAAACTCGGCGGCGCTTGCGCGGCCGGCAGCCGTTGTGGGGGATCGGAGTGACGTCTCGGATCGCGGTGATCTGGAACCCGACCGTTTGCAGCGCGCGCAGCGCGCTTTCCCGCCCCGATCCGGGGCCCGACACCTCCACCTCGAGCACTTCCATGCCGTGCTCACGCGCCTTCCGACCGGCATCCTCGGCGGCAACCTGGGCCGCGTAGGGCGTTGACTTACGTGACCCCTTGAAGCCCATCATACCGGCAGACGACCAGGCGATCGTATTGCCCTGCGCATCGGTGATGGTGACCATCGTATTGTTGAACGACGCGTTCACGTGAGCCACGCCGGAGGTGATGTTCTTGCGTTCCTTCTTGCGCGGGCGGGCGGCTGCGGCTTGCTTGGCCATGATCAGTCCCGAATGAGGATCGTTTCAGGTGAGGGAAAAGCGACGCCGTGGCGGCGTGATCACTTCGTCACTTTCTTCTTGCCGGCGATCGGTACCGCCTTGCCCTTGCGTGTGCGGGCGTTGGTGTGCGTACGCTGCCCGCGCACGGGCAAGCCCTTGCGGTGCCGAAGACCGCGATAACAGCCCAAATCCATCAGACGCTTGATGTTCATCGCCACCTCGCGCCGGAGGTCCCCCTCGACACGATAGGTACGGTCGATGAGTTCGCGAATGCGCAGGATCTCTTCGTCGGTGAGTTCGTTCACGCGACGTTCGGGCGGAATGTTGAGCGCATCGCAAATTTCCTGCGCCTTCTTCGGCCCAATGCCGTAAATGTAACGCAGGGAAATGGTTACGCGCTTGTTTGTCGGAATATTGACACCCGCGATACGCGCCACGTCGGAACCTCAACCCCTGCCCCGATGCGCGGCGTTAGCGGGGCCGCGCGCCCAATGGCGACACCTCGGGACCGAGCATCGCCACGATATCTCGCACCAACGACAAGCGCGGCCGAATGACCGCGAGGGCATGTGTCTATACCGGTCGGCGAGACCCTGTCAACGCCAATCCCGGTCTAGCCGCCTTGCGCTGTTCGCCGCATCCATTGCCGGACGAACAGCCGTCGTCCGCTCACGCCGCGAGCAAGGCTTCGATCTGCCTCGTCACCTCATCCATCTCCGCCATCCCATCCACGGTGGCAAGCTTGCCGCGCGCAGCGTAGTAGGGAAGCAGAGGGGCAGTCTGCTTGTGATAGGCCTCGAGCCGGGCCGATACCGTCTCCGCGCGATCGTCGGCCCGGCGGCTGAACTCCGTCGCCCCGCATACATCGCACACCCCCTCCACTTTCGGCCGCTTGAACGTGTCGTGATACCCGGCCCCGCATTTGGCGCAGGCGAAGCGGCCGGCAATGCGCGCCACCAGAGCGGCGTCGTCCACCTTGAGCTCGATCACCTTGTCGAGCGACGCGCCTTTCGCCGCAAGCATGGCATCCAGCGCTTGCGCCTGAGAGAGGGTACGTGGAAACCCGTCCAGAATGAACCCCTTGGCGCAGTCGGGGGCTTCGATCCGCTTCGCCAGCATCTCGGTGATCAGCGCATCCGGTACCAGTTGGCCCGCTTCCATGATCGCCTTGGCCCGCTGCCCGATCGGCGAACCGGACGCGACCTCGGCCCGCAGCATGTCGCCGGTGGAAATCTGCGCGATACCGTGCGCCGCCTCGAGCCGCTTCGCTTGCGTGCCCTTTCCCGCTCCCGGCGGCCCGAGCAGGATCAGGTTCATCGTTTCACTCCCTTCAGCCGGGCCTTCTTGATGAGACCCTCGTATTGGTGCGCAATCAGGTGCGACTGGATCTGCGCCACCGTGTCGATCGTCACAGTGACGATGATGAGCAGCGAGGTGCCGCCGAAGTAAAACGGCACCGCATAGCGGGCGATCAGGAACTCGGGCAGCAGGCAGACGGCGACGAGATAGATGGCGCCCACCGTGGTCAGCCGCGTCAGGACGTAGTCGAAATACTCCGCCGTGTTCTGGCCAGGCCTGATGCCGGGAATGAAACCGCCGTACTTCTTCAGGTTGTCAGCCGTCTCCACCGGGTTGAACACCACCGCCGTGTAGAAGTAGGCGAAGAAGATGATCAGCACTGCATAGAGCAGCATGTAGGCCGGCTGGCCGTGCGCCAGCGCCGAGGTGATCGGCTGCAGCCACTCCGGACCGCCGTCGCCCGAGAAGCCGGCGATGGTGACCGGCAGCAGCAGCAGTGAGGAGGCGAAGATCGGCGGGATCACGCCAGCGGTGTTGATCTTCAGCGGCAGGTGGGTGGAATCGCCGCCGAACATGCGGTTGCCCACCTGGCGCTTCGGATACTGCACGACGATCCGCCGCTGCGCGCGCTCAATGAACACCACCGCCGCAATCACCCCCACCGCCATGATCATCAGGAACAGCAGCACGAAGGTGCTGATCGCCCCCGTGCGGCCGAGCTCGAGTGTCGCGGCGAGAGCCGAAGGCAAGTTGGCGACGATGCCGGCGAAGATGATCAGCGAAATGCCGTTGCCCACCCCGCGCGCCGTGATCTGCTCGCCGAGCCACATCAGGAACATCGTGCCCCCGACCAGGGTCACGACTGCCGAGAAGCGGAAGAAGAAGCCCGGTTCGGGCACGGCGGGGCCGACCGTGCCACGCACGCTCTCAAGCCCGACGGCGATGCCGTAGGCCTGCACGGTGGCGATCAGCACCGTGAGATAGCGCGTATACTGGTTGAGCTTCTTGCGCCCCTGCTCGCCCTCCTTCTTCAGCGCCTCGAGCGTGGGCGAGGCCGCCGTCATCAGCTGCATGATGATGGCGGCTGAGATGTAGGGCATAATATTGAGCGCAAAGACGGTCATGCGCCCCAGCGCACCGCCGGTGAACATGTCGAACATACCGAGAATGCCGCCGCCGTGCGCGCGAACAAGCTCGGCCATGACCGCCGCGTCTATGCCCGGCACCGGGATGTAGGTGCCGATCCTGTACACGATCAGCACCCCGAGGGTGAACCAGATCCGCTTCTTCAGTTCCGTCGCCTTGGCGAAGGCGCCGAAGTTGAGGCTGGCGGCGAGTTGTTCAGCGGCCGAGGCCATGGACGCTCCGATCTTTCAGATCACCAGTCGGACAACCGCGGCGCCGACAGTGCCCACGGACCGAGCGCGCGATCAAGACGTCTCGCGCCCGCCACGCCATCACGCCCGCGTCCCCCGCTCGTGCCGGCGCGGAACCGCCACTCGGAGGTGTCGGGCGGACCTGTCTCTGCCCCAACGACCGTGCGTCAGCCCGCCTCGCTCGCCGACTCTGCGGCCGCGCCCACCGTCCTGACGGTTCCGCCCGCTGCCTCCACCGCCGCCACCGCCGCGGCCGAGGCAGAGGTGACGAAAATGGTCAGCGGCCGCGTGACACGACCGGAGGCGAGAAGACGCACGCCCGCATGCTTGCCCTTGCGCACGAGGCCAGCCGCACGAAGAACCGTCTCGTCGATCGGCTGCGCGGGGTCGATCCGCCCGACCTCGATCGCCGCCTCGATCCGGCCGAGGTTCACCGGGCTGTACTCCGTACGCGAGAGAGGATTGAACCCTCGCTTGGGCAGCCGACGATAGATGGGCAGCTGCCCGCCTTCGAACCCGTTCAGCGCGACCCCGGTGCGCGCCTTCTGGCCCTTGACTCCGCGCCCGCACGTCTTGCCCTTGCCGGAGCCGATGCCTCGACCCACGCGCTTGAACGTCCGACGCGCGCCGGGGTTGTCGCGCAGTTCATTGAGCTTCATCGCCGTACACTCCACCGCGTCTCTGACATCATGCCGTCGCGGCCCGCGTCAGGCGCAGATCTCCTCGACCTCGACCAGATGCGCCACCTTCCGGATCATGCCGCGCACCGCCGGCGTGTCGGGGAACTCGCGCGTGCGGTGCATTTTGTTCAACCCGAGCCCGATCAGGGTCGCGCGCTGGTCCCCCCTGCGCTTGATCGGGCTTGCGACTTGGGTCACGCGCAGCCGCACCCCAGCCCTTGCACCGGTCGCAGTTGACGGTGTCTCAGCCATCGGCCCCCTCCCGTGCGTCCGCCGCCTCCGGCCGCCGGCCGAGGATCTCCACCACCTTCTTGCCACGCCGCGCCGCCACCGCACGCGGGCTCTGCACCTGTCGCAGCGCGGCGAAGGTCGCCTTCACCACATTATGCGGGTTGTTCGTACCCAACGATTTCGCCACCACGTCGCCCATGCCCATGGTCTCGAACACCGCGCGCATCGGACCCCCGGCGATGATGCCGGTCCCGGCGGAGGCGGAGCGCAGCACCACCCTGCCGGAGCCGAAATGGCCCACCACGTCGTGGTGCAAGGTGCGCCCCTCGCGCATCGGGATGCGGATCATCGACCTCTTCGCAGCATCCGTCGCCTTGCGGATCGCCTCGGGCACTTCGCGCGCCTTGCCGCTGCCCATGCCAACGCGTCCCTTCTTGTCGCCAACCACGACAAGGGCGGCGAAAGAGAAACGCCTTCCGCCCTTCACCACCTTCGCCACGCGGTTGATGGCGACAAGCTTGTCGACGAGCTCCTCGCCCTCGCGCTCGCGACGCTCGCCCCGTTCGCGGCTTTCCTTCGGTTCACGTGCCATGCCGTCGCTCCCCTCCCGCCGCGCTCAAAACTCGAGCCCGCCTTCGCGCGCCGCATCTGCCAGCGCGCGAACCCGACCGTGATAGAGATAGGCGCCGCGGTCGAACACAACTTTCGTCACACCGGCGGCCTTCGCCCTTTCGGCAACCAGCCGTCCAACCGCCGCCGCTGCCGACGTGTCGGCGCCGGTGCGCAAGCTTGCACGGAGCTCAGGGTCGAGCGAGGAGGCGGCGGCCAGCGTGCGCCCGACACTGTCGTCGATAATCTGGGCGTAGATGTGCTTCGAGGAGCGGAAGACCGAGAGCCTCGGTCGCCCGCCGCCTTTGAGCCGGAGCTGATAGCGCAGACGCGCCTTGCGCCGCTCCTTTGCCTCCAGACGGTTCGCCATGGCTTACTTCTTCTTGCCCTCTTTACGCAGGATCGTTTCGCTCTCGTACTTGACACCCTTCCCCTTGTAGGGCTCGGGCGGCCGCAGCGCGCGGATCTCCGCCGCAACCTGACCGACGAGGCGCTTGTCGATTCCCTCGATCCTGATCGAGGTCGGCTTCTCGCAGGTGATCTTGATCCCCGGCGGGACGGGGTAGCGAACCTCGTGGCTGAAGCCGAGGTTCAACACCAGATCCTTACCCTGCACAGCAGCGCGGAAACCGGTGCCGTTGATCTCGAGCGCCTTGCCGTAACCCGCACTCACGCCCCTCACCATGCCGGCAACCAGGCTACGCGTTGTTCCCCACATCGCACGCGCCCGTTTGGTCTCGCTGCGGGGCTTCACCACCACCGCATTGTTTTCGACGGCAACCTCCACCTCGTCGTGCAGCCGAAGCTGCAGTTCACCGAGCTTGCCTTTCGCCGTGAGCACATGGTTCACGATCCCGACCGTAACACCCGCCGGCACGGGTACGGGATACTTGCCGACACGCGACATCGCCGCCTCCGCCTCAGAACACGCGGCAGAGCACTTCGCCGCCCACGTTGGCGGCACGCGCTTCCACATCGCTCATCACACCGCGCGGTGTGGACAGGATCGATACGCCAAGCCCGTTGTAGACGCGCGGCAGCTCCTTGATCTTGGAGTAGACGCGACGTCCAGGGGTCGACACGCGGGTGATCTCCTTGATCACCGGCTGGCCCTCGGCGTACTTCAACTCGATCTCGAGCTCGCGCACGTTCGGTCGAACCTCCACCACGCGGTAGCCACGGATAAAGCCCTCGCGCTTCAGCACCTCCAGAACGTTCATGTGCAGCTTGGAGGCCGGCACACGCGTCGTGGTCCGGCGGCTACGCTGCGCGTTGCGGATGCGGGTGATCATGTCGCCCAGAGGATCGGACACGCTCATTTTCGCCTCCCCCTCACCAGGACGCCTTGATCATGCCCGGGATCTGCCCCTGTGCAGCGAGCTCGCGCAACATCACGCGGCACAGCTTGAACTTTCGATAGTTGCCGCGCGGACGGCCCGTCAGCTCGCAGCGCAGGCGTACCCGGATCTGAGCGCTGTTGCGCGGTAGCTCCGCAAGCTTCAGCATGGCCGCGAAACGATCCTCCGGGGACGTCTCCTTGTTGCGGATGATCGCCTTCAGCGCAGCGCGCTTCGCTGCAGCGCGCCTGGCCATCCGCTCCCGTTTCTTGTTCCGCTCGATCGCCGATGTCTTCGCCATGCGTCCTGTTCCTCCGGACCTGCCGGCACCCGCCGGTGGTCTTCCGAAGCGTGCTTCCTCAGTTGACGAACGGCAACGAGAAGGCCTTCAGCAACGCCTTGGCCTCCTTGTCCGTCTTCGCCGTGGTGCAGATGATGATGTCCATGCCCCGAATCTTGTCGACCTTGTCATAGTTGATCTCGGGGAAGACGATCTGTTCCTTCAGCCCCATCGCGAAGTTGCCGCGCCCGTCGAACCCCTTGTTCCCGGGCAGGCCGCGAAAGTCGCGCACACGCGGCAACGCGATGGTAATCAGGCGATCAAGGAACTCGTACATCCGCGCCCGCCTCAGCGTCACCCTCGCCCCGATCGGCATCCCGGCGCGGATCTTGAACCCCGCAATGGCCTTCTTGGCCCGCGTCTTCACCGGCTTCTGGCCCGAAATCAGCGCGAGCTCGGCGACCGCGGAGTCGAGCTTCTTCTGATCGGCAACCGCCTCACCCACCCCCATGTTGATGACGATCTTCTCGAGTTTGGGCACCTCGAACGGGTTCCGGTAGCCGAACTCCGAGATCAAGAGATCGCGGACGACCGACTCATAATGCTGCTGCAGGCGGGGCTTCGACCGCCCCTCGCGGGAGATCTTGCTTTCGGACATGATCGTCTCGCTCACGAATCGATCACCTCGCCCGAGACCTTCGCCACGCGAACCTTCCGACCATCCTCGAGGATGCGGAAGCCGACACGCGTCGGACGATCGGTCTTCGGGTCGATCAGCATCAGGTTGGAGAGGTGGACCGGCGCCTCCGCCTCCACGATGCCGCCGGGCTGGCCAAGGCCGCGCGGCTTCTGATGCCGTTTGCGGACGGCCACCCCCTGCACGACAGCGCGGCACTCGCGCGGCAGCACCTTCAGCACCTCGCCACGCCTGCCCTTGTCGGCGCCCGCGATCACCTCGACGCGATCGCCCTTGCGGATCTTCGCCGCCATCTCACAGCACCTCCGGCGCCAGCGAAATGATCTTCATGAACTTCTTCGCCCGCAGTTCGCGTACGACGGGACCGAAAATGCGGGTTCCGATCGGCTCCATCTGCTTGTTGATCAGCACCGCTGCGTTGCGGTCGAAGCGGATCGCGCTGCCGTCCGGACGACGCACCGGATACGCCGTGCGCACGATGACGGCGTGGTGAACGTCGCCCTTCTTCACCTTACCCTTCGGGATCGCCTCCTTGATGGACACGACGATCACATCCCCGACGGACGCAGTCTTGCGCTTTGAACCGCCGAGCACCTTGATGCACTGAACGCGGCGCGCACCGGAGTTGTCTGCGACGTCGAGGTTGGTCTCGGGATGGATCATCTTTCCCTCCCCTCACCGCAGCTCGGGCAGGACGGGTCGCACGGCCTCGCCGTTGCGCTCGATCACCACCCACGTCTTGCGCTTGCTGATCGGGCGGCACTCCTCGATGCGTACCGTGTCGCCTTCGCGGCACAGGTTTGCCTCATCGTGCGCGGCGTATTTCTTCGATCGCCGGATGAACTTCTTGTACAGCGGGTGCATGACGCGACGCTCGACAAGCACCGTGACGGACTTGTCCATCTTGTCGCTGACCACGCGCCCGGTGAGCACGCGCTTGGGCATGAACCGCTCCCTTGTCCTTCTCAGGCGGCCCGACCTGACCCGGCGCGCGCGCGCTCAGTCAGCATCGTCTTGATGCGGGCGATGTCGCGCCGCACGGAGCGGATCCGGCTCGTCGCCTCCAGTTGCCCAGTGGCACGCTGAAACCTGAGGTTGAACTGCTCGCGCCGCAGCGCGATCAGCATGTCCTTGAGCTCATCCACCGTCTTCGCCCTCAGTTCCGCAGGCTTGGTCATCGCCTCAGCCCTCCGACCCGACGCGCGTGACCACCTTGGTCTTGATCGGCAATTTCGCGGCCGCGAGCTCGAGCGCACTGCGCGCAACCTCCGCCGACACACCGTCCAATTCGAACATGATCCGCCCCGGCTTGACGCGACAGACCCAGAATTCCGGGCTGCCCTTGCCGGAGCCCATGCGCACCTCGGCCGGTTTACGCGACACCGGGATGTCGGGGAATATGCGGATCCAGACGCGGCCCTGTCGTTTCATCTGACGCGTGATGGCACGACGGGCCGCTTCGATCTGCCGCGCGGTCACGCGCTCAGGTTCGAGCGCCTTCAACCCGTACGACCCAAAGTTGAGGCCCGTGCCCCCCTTCGCCAAACCATGGATCCGGCCCTTGTGGGCCTTACGCCACTTCGTCTTCTTCGGCTGCAGCATCGTCGTCGCTTCCGCTCCACCGGGCCCGGCGCTGGGGACTCATGAGAGGGAAGCAAGCCGCCTCCCGCGCCCTCTCACGCTTCCCGACCTCCGCGCAGATCTTCGTCCGGTGCTCTCTCCTTCCTGCCCGCCCCGTCAGCGCTGCGGAGCCTGTTCGGCCAGCCGCTTGTCGACCGCCATCGGGTCGTGCGCCATGATCTCACCCTTGAACACCCACACCTTGACACCGCAGGTGCCGTAGGTGGTTTTCGCTGTCGCCCGGCCGAAATCGATATCGGCCCGCAACGTGTGCAGCGGCACCCGGCCCTCGCGATACCACTCCATGCGCGCAATCTCCGCACCGCCCAGACGACCCGAGCAGTTGATGCGGATGCCCTGCGCGCCGAGCCGCATGGCCGACTGCACCGCCCGCTTCATCGCACGTCGGAAGGATACGCGCCGCTCCAGCTGCTGCGCAATGTTCTCAGCGACCAGCAGCGCGTCCAGTTCCGGCTTGCGGATCTCAACGATATTCAACTGGACTTCGCCGCCAGCAAGCGCCTTCAGCTCCTGGCGCAGCTTCTCGATGTCCTGGCCTTTTTTGCCAATCACCACGCCGGGCCGCGCCGCATAGATCGTCACCCGCGGCTTTTTCGCCGGCCGCTCCACCACCACGCGCGAGACGCCTGCCTGTGCCAGCTTTTCGCGCAGGAAGTTGCGGAGCTTCAAATCCTCATGCAACAGCTTGGCATAATCCTTGTCAGCGAACCAACGACTGTCCCAGGTTCGGTTGACGCCAATCCTGAGCCCGACAGGGTTGACCTTCTGCCCCATCTCAGCCCCTCCCCTCCACCGCGCCCTCGCCCTGGGGACGCTCCCGGAGCACGATCGTCAAATGGCTGAACCACTTCTCCACCCGCGCCGCGCGACCGCGCCCACGCGCATGGAAGCGCTTCATCACCACGCTCCGTCCAACGGTCGCTTCCCGCACGCTCAGCCGATCGACATCGAGCCCGTGATTGTTCTCCGCATTGGCGATCGCCGAATCGAGCGCCTTGCGCACTGCATGGGCGATCCGACGCTTCGAGAAAGTCAGGGCCGCCCTCGCCTGCGCCGCTGGCAGGCCGCGAATCATCTCCGCCACCAGGTTGAGCTTGCGCGGTGAGACACGGAGGTTGCGCACGACCGCTTGTGCCTCGTTGTCCGCCAAACGCCGAGGATGTGCGGGCTTGCCCATGGTTCAGCCCCTCTTCGCCTTCTTATCGGCGGCATGGCCCGTGAACGTGCGAGTCGGCGCGAACTCGCCGAGCTTGTGGCCAACCATCTGCTCCGTCACCTGAACGGGGATGAACTTTCGCCCGTTGTATACGCCGAACGTCAATCCCACGAACTGGGGCATGATCGTCGACCGACGGGACCAGGTCTTGATGATCTCATTGCGCCCCGACGCCCGCACAGCCTCTGCCTTGGCCAGGAGATATCCGTCGACAAAGGGGCCCTTCCAAACCGAACGTGGCATCGCCTCAACCCTTGGTCACCTTGCGCCGGCGGACGATCATCCGGTCCGTACGCTTGTTGTGGCGCGTCTTCGCGCCCTTTGTCGGCTTGCCCCATGGCGTAACAGGATGCCGCCCGCCCGAAGTGCGCCCCTCGCCACCGCCATGCGGATGGTCGATCGGATTCATCGCCACCCCTCGGTTGTGTGGACGACGGCCGAGCCAACGCGACCGCCCGGCTTTGCCGATCTGAACATTGTTGTGGTCAGGGTTCGAAACCGCCCCGATAGACGCCATGCACTCAGCGCGCACCACACGAAGCTCGCCCGAGGATAACTTGATCTGCGCATACCCCGCATCCTTGCCAACGAGCTGCGCATAGGTTCCCGCCGCCCGCGCAATCTTTCCGCCCGCGCCAGGCTTCAGCTCGATATTGTGCACGATCGTACCGACGGGGATGGCGCTGAGTGGCATCGCGTTTCCAGGCTTCACGTCAACACGCCCACCGGCGATGACCGTGTCACCTGCCCTCAAGCGCTGCGGCGCCAGAATGTAGGACAACTCGCCATCCGAATACTTGATCAGCGCGAGCCACGCCGAACGGTTCGGGTCGTACTCAAGCCGCTGCACCACGGCTGGCACCTCGAACTTGCGCCGTTTGAAGTCAACGACACGATAGACGCGTTTGTGCCCGCCGCCCCGGAAGCGCACCGTGATGTGCCCATGATGGTTGCGGCCGCCGCTCGATGACCTGCCTAACGTCAGCCCCTTGACGGGCTTGCCCTTCCAGAGCTCCGAACGATCGACGAGGACGGTGCCACGCAGGCTTGCCGTGACGGGCTTGAACGTCTTCAACGCCATCGCATCACCTCCGCCGTCACGCAAGCCCAGTCGTCAGGTCGATCGAGTAGCCCGGCGCGAGGCGCACCATCGCCTTTTTCCAATCAGACCGCCGACCCGACCGCCCCCGGAATCGCTTCACCTTGCCCTTCATGATCAGCGTGTTCACCGCCTGAACCTTGACATTGAACAGCGTCTCCACGGCCGCCCGGATCTCTGGCTTGGTCGCGTCGAGCGGAACGCGGAACACAACCTGGTTCGCCGCCGAGAGCGCGGTCGCTTTCTCGGTGATGACGGGGCTGCGAATGATGGCGAACATCCGCTCCCCCGCCACCGCCCGCCGCGCCGGGCGCTTCGTCTGCGTTTCCTCGCTCATGCCCGCGCCTCCTCTCCGGCGGGCAGCGCCCCGAGCCGCCGCGCAAGACCCACAACACCCTCACGGGTCACCGCCAGGACCTCGTGACGCAGGATGTCGTAGACGTTGACGCCGATAGTGGGCAGGACATCAAGCTCCGGGATGTTGCGCGCGGCTCGCCGGAACCCATCGTCGATCGCAGCCCCGTCGACAACCAGGGCTGACCGCCAGCCGAGCGCGGCGACGCGGCGACGCAAGTCAGCAGTCTTGCCGTCGGCAACTGCCCGATCGAGCACGAACAGCTTGCCCTCGCGCGCCTTCTGGCTCAAAGCGGAAATGAGACCAAGCCGCCGCACCTTCTTAGGCAAGTCATAACCGTGATCGCGCACCACCGGCCCGTGCACGACACCACCCTTGCGGAACTGCGGGCTGCGCAGAGATCCCTGCCGCGCCCGCCCCGTGCCCTTCTGCTTCCACGGCTTCTTGGTGGTTCCGCCGACCTCGCCCATCCCCTTCGTCTTGTGCGTGCCCGCTCGGCGCTTCGCGAGTTGCCAGTGCACAACCCGCGCCATCATGTCTTGCCGAGGCTCGGCGCCGAACACAGCGTCGGGCAACTCGATCTCACCGACCGCCTCGTTCCCCAGCGTGATGACCGGAGCCCTCATCGCCCTTCTCCTCACGCCCGCACACCCGCTGGAACCGGCGCCTCGGCGGGGCGGGCGCGCTTCACCGCGTCGCGAACCAGCACCCACGAGCCAGGCGCGCCGGGAACCGCACCACGGACCATGATCACGTTGCGTTCGGCATCGACCCGCGCCACCTCAAGGTTCAGAATGGTGACGCGATCGACACCATAGTGACCGGCCATCTTTTTGTTCTTGAACACCTTGCCAGGATCCTGGCGGTTGCCCGTCGACCCATGGCTCCGATGGCTGATCGACACGCCGTGCGACGCCTCGAGGCCACGGAAATTCCAGCGCTTCATCGCACCGGCAAACCCTCGCCCCTTGCTCGTGCCAGTGACATCGACGCGCTGCCCGGGAACGAAATGCGCAGCCGACAAAACCGCGCCGATCTCCGGCAAGCCTTGGAAATCAACACGAAACTCGACGAGCTTTGCCTTCGGCTCGACCTTCGCCTTGGCGAGGTGTCCACGCTCAGCCTTGCTCAAGGTCTTCGCCTTCGCGCGCCCCGCACCAAGTTGCACTGCCGTGTAGCCGTCACGCTCGGCTGTACGGTGCGCAACCACCTGGACGTCGTCCAACGCAAGCACCGTCACCGGCACGTGCGTTCCGTCCTCGGCAAACACCCGCGTCATGCCGAGCTTGCGCGCGATCACGCCTGTGCGAAGCATTCCCCGCCCCTCACACCTTGATCTCGACATCGACACCGGCGGCGAGATCGAGCTTCATCAACGCGTCCACGGTCTGCGGTGTCGGGTCCACAATGTCGAGCAGCCGACGATGAGTGCGAATCTCGAACTGCTCGCGGCTCTTCTTGTCGATGTGGGGGCTCCGATTCACCGTAAACCGCTCGATCCGCGTCGGCAGGGGTATCGGCCCACGCACCTGCGCACCCGTCCGCTTGGCCGTATTGACGATCTCGCGCGTCGACGTATCGAGCACGCGATGATCATAGGCCTTTAAACGAATGCGGATGTTCTGACTGTCCATCGCACACTTCTTTCATTGCGGCGCTGAGAACCTTTCGGCGCCGCGCCAGCCCTCGGCTTGCCTGCCTTCCTTCGCTCACTGCACGATTTTGGTGACGACGCCGGCGCCGACGGTTTTGCCGCCTTCGCGGATGGCGAAGCGCAGCCCTTCGTCCATGGCGATGGGGGCGATGAGTTCGACCTCCATCCGCACATTGTCGCCCGGCATCACCATCTCCGTGCCTTCAGGCAGCTTCACCACCCCGGTCACATCCGTGGTGCGGAAGTAGAACTGCGGCCGGTAGTTGGTGAAGAACGGCGTGTGCCGCCCGCCCTCCTCCTTGGTCAGGATGTAGGCCTCGGCCAGGAACCTCGTGTGCGGCGTGATCGTCCCCGGCGCGGCCAGAACCTGCCCGCGCTCCACCTCCTCGCGCTTGGTGCCGCGCAACAGAGCCCCGATGTTGTCGCCCGCCTCGCCCTGATCCAGAAGCTTGCGGAACATCTCCACACCCGTCACCACCGTCTTCTGCGTCGGGCGAAGCCCCACAATCTCCACCTCGTCTCCCACCTTGATCACACCCCGCTCGACACGGCCCGTCACCACCGTGCCGCGACCGGAAATCGAGAACACGTCCTCGATCGGCATCAGGAACGGACGATCCTTCGCCCGCTGCGGCTGCGGAATGTACGCGTCCACCGCCTCCATCAGCTTGAGAATCGCCTGCTCGCCAATCTCAGGGGTGCGATCCTCCAGAGCGCACAGCGCAGAACCACGGATCACCGGAATCTCATCGCCCGGAAACTGATACGACTTCAAAAGCTCCCGCACCTCAAGCTCAACAAGATCCAAAAGCTCCGGATCGTCCACCATGTCCACCTTGTTCATGAACACAACAAGCGCCGGAACACCCACCTGACGCGCCAGCAAAATATGCTCGCGCGTCTGCGGCATCGGACCATCCGCCGCAGAAACCACCAAAATCGCCCCGTCCATCTGCGCCGCACCCGTGATCATGTTCTTCACGTAGTCGGCATGACCAGGGCAGTCGACATGCGCATAGTGACGCTTCGCCGTCTCGTACTCAACATGCGCCGTCGAAATCGTAATCCCACGCGCACGCTCCTCAGGCGCCTTGTCGATCTGATCGTACGCCGTGTACGTCGCACCACCCGTCTTCGCCAAAACCTTGGTGATCGCAGCCGTCAACGACGTCTTGCCATGATCGACATGACCAATCGTGCCAATGTTGCAGTGCGGCTTCGTCCGCTCGAACTTCGCCTTCGCCATGGC
>CALBEG010000065.1 GCA_937927455.1 uncultured Elioraea sp.
GAGGCGTGTGCCATGCCGATGCGCCAGAGCCTGGCCCACGGGGACGAGATAGTCGCCGCGATACTGCAGTCCGCCGGGGACGAGGGCGTCGAACGCGTCCTCGGTCAGCGACGTGCCAAGCGCCTGCAGGTAGCGCCAGTAGGCGGCCCAGGCGAGCGCCTCGACCTGGGCGCCGGCGTCGTTGATGTAGTACTCGCGGGTCACGTCGTAGCCCGCCTTGGCGAGCAGCCTCGCCAGCGCATCCCCCACCACCGCACCGCGGCAGTGGCCGATATGCAGGGGCCCCGTGGGGTTGGCGGAGACGTATTCGACGTTCACTGTCATCCCGGCCCCGAGGGTGGAGTTGCCGTAGTCGGTGCCAGCCTCGAGGATGTCGCCCAGCCTCTCGCGCAGGAACTCGGGCGAGAGGGTGAGGTTGACGAAACCCGGGCCGGCGACCGCGACGGAGGCGACGGCCGGGTCAGAGCGCAGGCCCGCGGCAAGGGTTTCGGCGATCGCGCGCGGCGGCTTCGCAAGGCGCTTGGCGAGGACGAGGGCAGCGTTGGTCGAAACATCGCCATGTGTGGGATCGCGCGGGGGTTCGACCGTCACCTGCTCCGGCAGCGGTTCGTCGATGAGGCGCGCGATCTTCTCGCGCAAGGCATGAAAAAGGTTCATCAGCTCCGTCGGGTCGGAGATCTCTCAGCGGGCGCCCGGGTTGTGTCAGGACGGGCCTCCCCCGTCAAAGGGCGGGACTGTTTGACAGCGGGGCTGCGCCCTCCGATCTTGGGGGCGGGGAGATGCGATCGATGGACACGCTGCCGCCCACCATGGCTGAGGAGACCGCGCCGCCGCGAGTGGTCTCGCTGACTGCCTCCGCTGCGCGCCGCCTCGCTGAGATTGTTGCCGCGGACGGGCGCGAGGGGCTGATGCTACGCCTCTCCGTCGCGGGCGGAGGGTGCTCCGGCTTCCAATACCAGTTCTCGCTCGACACCGCGGTGAACGCGGACGACCGGGTGTTCGAGCGCGACGGGCAGAAGCTCGTGGTGGA
Source organism: uncultured Elioraea sp. (assembly GCA_937927455.1). Lineage (GTDB taxonomy): Bacteria > Pseudomonadota > Alphaproteobacteria > Acetobacterales > Acetobacteraceae > Elioraea. The sequence goes on from CALBEG010000065.1 coordinate 1,031, forward strand.
CGAGGTCTCGCTCGATCTGCTGGCGGGATCGGAGGTCGACTACGAGGACGGGCTCATGGCCGCGCACTTCACCGTGCGCAATCCGAACGCCACCGCCTCCTGCGGCTGCGGCACCTCGTTCTCGGTCTGACCCGCGCGCCGGGGCCGGGAGGATCAGTCCCCCGCCCCGTGCCGAAGCGGCTCAGAGGTCGGCGTAGACATGCGACTCGACCTTCGCCCCGGGGTGAGTTACCGCCCCCTCATGCGCGGGGCCGACGAGCTGGGCATATTTCCAGAGCGCGCCCGAGGTGTAGAGGGTGGCGCGGGGCTGCCACTCGGCGCGGCGCTTTGCGAGCTCGTCTTCGGACAGATCGACGGTGAGCGTGCCGGCCTCGGCATCGATGATGATGCGGTCCCCATTGCGCAGAAGCGCGATCGGGCCTCCCACCGCCGCCTCGGGCGTAACGTGACCGATGCAGAAGCCTCGTGTGGCACCAGAGAAGCGCCCGTCGGTGATCAGCGCGACCTTCTCGCCCATGCCCTGGCCGTAGATCGCAGAGGTGGTGGAGAGCATCTCGCGCATCCCGGGCCCTCCCTTCGGTCCCTCGTAGCGGATGACGATCACGTCTCCCGCCTGGTAGGCGCGGGCCTGCACAGCGGCGAAGGCATCCTCCTCGCAGTCAAAGCAAAGGGCGCGGCCCTCGAAGCGAAGCGACGTGAGCCCCGCAACCTTCACGATCGCCCCGTCAGGGGCGAGATTGCCGAACAGCCCGACCACGCCGCCCGTGGGCGAGAGCGGATTGGAGGCGGGGCGGACAACGTCCTGGTCGGCGGGGAAGACCACGTCGCGGAGATTCTCGGCAAGCGTGCGGCCGGTGACGGTGAGGCAATCCCCGTGCAGAAGGCCGGCATCCAGCAGCGTCTTCATGATCACCGGCACGCCGCCGATGCGATGCACATCCGCCGCAACGTAGCGCCCTCCTGGCTTGAGGTCGGCGATGTAGGGCGTGCGCCTCATGATCGCGGCGACGTCCTTCAGCGTGAACCTGATCCCCGCCTCATGCGCGATCGCCGGCAGATGCAAAGCCGCGTTGGTAGAGCCGCCCGTGGCGCCGACTACGGTCGCCGCGTTTTCCAGCGCCTCGCGGGTGACGATGTCGCGCGGGCGGAGGTTGCGCCGCAGCGCCTCCACCACCGCTTCGCCTGCGCGCCGCGCGTGCGAGGCACGCTCGGGGTGGGGCGCGGGCGGCCCTGCCGAGCCAGGAAGCGCAAGCCCCAGCGCCTCGGACACCATCGCCATCGTGTTGGCGGTGAACTGCCCGCCGCAGGCCCCGGCCCCGGGGCAGGCGACCTGCTCCAGTTCCTCGAGTTCAGCATCCGTGATCTTGCCGGCAGCATGTTGGCCAACCGCCTCGAACACATCGAGCACGGTGACGTCACGGCCATGGTAGCGGCCGGGCATAATCGAACCGCCATACATGAAGACGGACGGAACGTTCAGCCTGAGCATCGCCATCATCACGCCTGGCAGCGTCTTGTCGCAGCCCGCAAGGCCGACCAGGGCGTCGTAGCCATGGCCGCGCACGGTGAGCTCGATCGAATCCGCGATCACTTCGCGCGAGGCGAGCGAAGACTTCATGCCCTGATGCCCCATCGCGATGCCATCGGTGACAGTGATGGTGCAGAACTCGCGCGGCGTAGCACCGGCCTCGTGCACGCCGCGCTTCACCTCCTGCGCCTGGTCGTGGAGCGCGATATTGCAGGGAGCGGCCTCGTTCCAGCAGGTGGCGACACCGACGAAGGGCCGTGCAATCTCCTCTTTCGAGAGGCCCATCGCGTAGTAGTAGCTTCGGTGCGGCGCCCGGCCGGGCCCCTCCGTGGCATGGCGGCTCGGCAGGCGGCTCTTGTCCCAGGCACCCATTGCGGTGTCGCTCCGTCGGCGTTGTCCCTCTGGCTCTTTTCCTCCGCGGGGTCGCCGTCGACAAGACGGGCAAGCGCAAGTGGGGCGCCGGTGAATGAGCACGCGGGTGATCGACGAAGGGCTGCCGCCCAAGCGTGCGGAGGCTCTGGCAGCCGAAGCCCGGTTCGCGCGTGACCGACTAGGCGGCAAGGCTCGTGCTGCGCCGCCGCAGGATGAAGGGCGGCGCGTTCGATACGCGCCTCGTGCGCGAGGGCTGCCTCACCCCACACCCACCTGGCTTCGAGCCCGATCCGGCCTCCCCTTGTCCGGGCGATCGGACAGCGGACGCAGCGAGCAGCCGACTCAGCCGGCGAGTCTGGCGAGTGCGGCCTCAAGCCGCGCCTTCGCCTCGGCTGCGGCAGCGCGGCGTTCGCGGCTCTCCTCCACCACCTCCTCCGCCGCACGGGAGACGAAGGCGGGGTTAGCGAGCTTGGCATCGAGTCGCGCGATCTCCTCCGCCTGCCTCGCCACTTCGCGCGCAAGCCGCGCCCGTTCCGCCTCGAGATCGATCACCTCGGCAAGCGGTAGCACAAGGGTGGCTTCGTCCAGCACGGCTTGCGCCGACCCTTTCGGCACTTCCCCCTGCAGAGGCGACACCTCGGACAGACGCGCAAGCCTAAGGATCGGCTCCTTCCACAGCGCGAGGCGATCGAGCGTGCTGCCGTTGGCGTCCTTGAGAAAGAGCGGGATGGCGCGTGCGGGCGGCACATTCGTCTCCGCGCGAATCGCGCGCACCTCGGAGATGAGCCGCACCACCCAATCCACCTCAGCCTCGGCCGCCGGGTCGCGCGGCAGGGAGGCAGCATCGGGCCAGGGCTCGACCATCAATGTCCGTCTCCCCTCGCAGGGCCCGGGGCCGCGAACGGCCTGCAGGTGCCAAACTTCCTCGGTGAGGAAGGGCATCACCGGATGGAGCATGTGAAGGACGACGTCGAGCACGAAGCCAGCGCAGGCTCGGGTCTCTTCGCGGAAAGCGCCCTCCGCAGCAAGGGCGGGCTTGGCGAGCTCAAGATACCAGTCGCAGAACGTTCCCCAAATGAACTGATAAAGACCGCCTGCATAGGCGTCGAATCGGAACTGTTCAAGCGCCTCGGTCGCTCCGCGCGCTGCCTCGGCGAGAGAGCCGAGGATCCAGCGGTTGAGAGTCGCTTGCGCCGAAGCGGGCTCCCAGCCTGGCGGCGCCACGCAGAGGTTCATGCGGCAGAAGCGTGCCGCGTTCCAGAGTTTGGTGCCGAAGTTCCGGTAGCCCTCGACACGGGCGGTAGAGAGCTTGATGTCGCGCCCCTGGGCCGCCATCGCGCATAGGGTGAAGCGCAGCGCGTCGGCGCCGTAGGTGTCAATCAGGTCGAGCGGGTCGATGACGTTGCCCTTCGACTTCGACATCTTCTGCCCGCGCTCGTCGCGCACCAGCGCATGCACATAGACGGTGCGGAACGGCACCTCGCCCATCATGTGCAGGCCCATCATCATCATCCGCGCGACCCAGAAGAAGATGATGTCGAAGCCGGTAACCAGCACCTCGCCGGGATAGTAGCGGGCAAGCTCGGGCGTCCTGTCGGGCCAGCCCAAGGTGGAGAAGGGCCACAGCGCCGAGGAGAACCATGTATCCAGCACGTCCGGGTCGCGCTCGAGCGTCACCTCGTGCCCGTGCGCTTCAGCGGCAAGACGTTTCGCCTCCGCCTCGTCATGGGCGACGAAGATCGCCCCATCGGGGGCGTACCAGGCAGGGATCTGATGCCCCCACCAGAGCTGGCGCGAGATGCACCAGGGTTCGATGGCGCGCAGCCAGGCGAAGTAGGTGTTCTCCCACTGCCTGGGCACGAAGCGGGTGCGCCCCGACTCGACTGCGGCCAACGCCGGCTCTGCCAAGGTCTTCGCGTCGACGAACCACTGGTCGGTGAGATAGGGCTCGATCACCACGCCCGAACGGTCGCCGTGCGGCACCATGTGCGTGTGCGGTTCAGCCTTCTCGAGAAGCCCCAGCGCCTCGAGGTCGGCAACGATGCGGCTGCGCGCCTCGAAGCGATCAAGCCCCCGATACGGCTCCGGAACCGGTGGTCCATCGAGCAGCCGCGCATCGCGATCAAGAATGTTGAGCGCCTCGAGACCGTGGCGTTTGCCCACCTCGAAATCGTTGAAGTCGTGCGCTGGCGTGATCTTCACCGCGCCAGAGCCCTTGGTGGGGTCGGAATACTCGTCGGCGACGATCGGGATGCGACGCCCGACAAGCGGCAGGATCGCGTGGCGTCCGATCAGCCCCTTCCAGCGCTGATCCTCTGGGTGCACCGCCACCGCCGTGTCGCCGAGCATCGTTTCGGGGCGGGTGGTGGCGACAACGATGAATCTCCCCTCCTCGCCTTCGATAGGATAGCGGATGTACCAGAGACTGCCCTTGACCTCGCGGTTCTCCACCTCGAGGTCGGAGATCGCGGAATGGAACTTCGGGTCCCAATTCACCAGGCGCTTGGCGCGGTAGATCAGGCCCTCACGATACAGACGCACGAACACTTCGGTCACCGCACGCGACAGCCCCGAATCCATGGTGAAGCGTTCACGCGGCCAATCGAGCGAGCAGCCAAGCCGCCGCAACTGGCGGGTGATGGTGCCGCCAGACTGTTCCTTCCACCTCCACACCCGTTCGAGGAAAGCCTCTCGCCCAAGCGCCTGGCGCGACGTGCCCTCGGCCGCCAGCATGCGCTCGACCACCATCTGGGTCGCAATGCCGGCGTGGTCGGTGCCCGGCATCCACAGCACGTCGTCTCCGCTCATCCGCCGCCAGCGGATCAAGACGTCCTGCAGCGTGTTGTTCAGCGCATGCCCCATGTGCAGCGACCCGGTCACGTTCGGCGGCGGGATGACGATGCAGTAGGGGCGGGCTGTGGAGTTCGGATTGGCGCCGAACAGGCCAGAGCGTTCCCAGGCAGCGTAGAGGCGAGGTTCAACCTCGGCGTGCGGAAAGGTCTTGTCGGTCATCGTGCAGCGGTCATGGGGCATCCGTTCGGCCAGCGATAGGGAGTCGCGGAGGGGAGTGAGTCAAGGGACGCAGAGGCGTACCGCGCCACCTCTGGTTCAGTCGGCCGCGCGGTTGTGCCGCTGGGCGCCGCAGGCGTTGTACGAGGCGCGCCATGACGGACCGGCCATTCAAGACGCATCGGGCGGAAAGAGGCGTCGGACTCCGCCCCCGGCGAGAGCTTGCGGGTCCCGTTCGCCTTCCCGATTCGGTCGCAACGCCCAGGGGCGGAGCGTGGCCCTCTCAGCCGCGGGCGATGCGCTCGAGTTCCGCCTTGACCAGACGCTCGACCAGAGGCGGCAGGTTCTCGTCGAGCCACGTCTTCAAAAGCGGCCGAATTTCCTGCCGGATCATCTCCTCAAGGGTGAGGGTCGCGTGCCCGATCGGCGTCTCGGGCTTCGGCGGTATGGGAGAGACAGAACTGGAACTGGCGGCCCGCAACGCGGCGAAGGAGGCGGCAGCTGCTCCGGCAGCAGAGGCGCTGATCAACCCCTCAGCCGGGGCTTGCGCGGCGAACGACGACAAGGGCGACGTGGCTGCACCCACAGCGTCGCGCCTTGGCGTGCCTGGAGCGGCTTCACGGGGCTCATTCGGCGTGGTCGCAGGCTCCTCCGCAACCAGCATCTGTTCGGTCAGCTCCACCACGTCTGCAGTCGCCGCAGGCGCGGCGGCCTTCGGCTCAGCTGCCACCTCGTCGTCCAGAATGCGGCGGATCGAGGCGAGAATGTCCTCCATAGACGGGTCAGCATCGCCCGTCGTCTTCGCCTGCCCTCCCGCTTGAGCCTGAGCCGGTGTGCTACCTGGTACGGTCATCGTCTGATCCTCATCTGCCGGAGCGTGGGACCGTCGCATCGGTACCGATCCAGCGGTCGCGCGTCGCGCTGTAATGTTCCAGCGGGTCGTAGATGGTGACGGGCAGGGCAAGATCGCGCGCGGTCAAACGCCCTGCCGTGGCGGCCAGAGCATAAGAGGCGACGACCAGGTCGCGCGTCGCGCGCACGAGCGCCACCCGCGAATCGAGCAATTCCTGCTCCGCATTCAGAACGTCGAGGGTGGTGCGGCTGCCAACCAGCGCCTCGCGCTGCACACCCTCAAGCGCAATCTCATTCGCCCGCACCTGCGCCTGGCGGGCGGTGATCTGAGCCCGGCTGGAGTTCAGCGTTTCCCAAGCACGGCGCGCGGTCTCCACCACTTGGCGGCGGGCGTCGAGCACCGCCTCGCGCGCCCTCGCCGCCTCCTGTTTCGCCTGGCGAACCCGCGCATGCTCCTGACCGCCCTGGAAGATGGGCACCGAAACCGCGGCCACGATTTGAGAGCCGGTGGCGCGCGTGCGCTCTTGCGCGACATTGTCGTTGCGGAAGGTGCTCGCTTCGAGGTTCACGCTGGGCAGAAGCTCGCCGAAGACGACATCGATATTGGCGATCGCTGCCTGCTCGTCGTACAGAGCGCGCACAACCTGCGGGTTGTTCGCCTCGGCGAGGCGCGCTGCCTGGTCGGCCGTCGC
>CALBEG010000066.1 GCA_937927455.1 uncultured Elioraea sp.
GAAGGCCTGCTGCGAGGCCTGGCTCGCAAGCGACTGTGCCGAGGCCCGGCCCGCTCTCGGCGCCGGGTGAGGAACCATGCCGGAACTGCTGGTCGAACTCTTCTCTGAGGAGATCCCCGCCCGCATGCAGGCGCGGGCGGCAGAGGAGCTGGCGAGGCTCGTCTCCGCTGCGCTTGCATCCCTCTCGCCTTCGGACGTTCGCGCCTTCAACGGGCCACGGCGCCTGACCCTCGTCGCCGAGGTCGCAGCGGCGACGCCGGAGGAACGCACGGTGGAGCGCGGGCCGCGCGCCGATGCGCCGGAAGCAGCCCGTGCGGGCTTCCTGCGCAAGCACGCTGCAAGCCCCGACGCGCTGCGCGAGGAAGGGGGCTATCTCGTCCTCGACCGCACCGTCCCCTCCATTCCTGCAGCCGCGGTGGTGGCGCGCGAACTGCCGCCGCTTCTCCGCCGCTTTCCCTGGCCGAAATCGATGCGCTGGTCGTCCCGTTCGGCCTTCACCTGGGTTCGTCCCCTGCGGCGCATCCTCTGCGTGCTCGATGGTGCGGTCGTGCCCTTCAGCCTCGCCGAGGGCGAGGACGACGGACATGGGTTGCGCGCTGGCAACGAAACGGAGGGGCACCGTTTCCTCGCACCCGGCGCCTTCGCCGTCGGCAGCTTCGCCGACTACCGGGCCGAACTCGCCGCCCGTCAGGTCATCCTTGATCCGACGGAGCGCGAGGCGCTGATCCGGCGGGATGCCGCGCGGCTCGCCGAGGCGGAAGGTTTCTCCGTGGTCGAGGACCCGGGTCTGATTTCCGAGATCTCAGGCCTCACCGAATGGCCGGTGGCGCTGATCGGGCGGATCGACGAGACGTTCATGGACCTGCCGCCCGAGGTGCTGCGCACTTCGATGCGGGTCAACCAGCGCTATCTCGCGCTGCGGCGCCCGGACGGTTCGGCGGCACCGCGATTCATCGTCGTCGCCAACCTCGCCGCCGCCGACGGCGGGGCCGCAATCCTCGCCGGCAACGAACGCGTGCTTCGCGCCCGGCTTGCGGATGCGCGCTTCTTTTGGAACGAGGACCTGAAGCGCCCGCTCGAGACCCTGTTGCCGAAGCTTGCCGAGGTGACGTTCCACGCCATGCTCGGCTCGCAGCGCGACCGGGTGGATCGGCTGGTTCGCCTCTGCGGCGAGATCGCCCCGCTCGTTGGCGCGGACCGCACCAAGGCCGAGCGCGCGGCCCTGCTCTGCAAAGCCGATCTCGTCTCCGGCATGGTCGGCGAGTTTCCCGACCTGCAGGGGGTGATGGGCCGCTACTATGCTCTCGCCCACGGCGAGGACGCCGAAGTGGCAAATGCCATTCGCGACCACTACGCGCCGCGCGGGGCAGAGGATGAGGTGCCAGGAGAACCCGTCGCGATCACGCTCGCGCTCGCCGATCGAATCGACCAGCTCGCAAGCTTTTTCGGCATCGGCGAGAGGCCAACCGGCTCCGGCGACCCTTACGCGCTGCGCCGCGCTGCGCTCGGCATCGTGCGGATTCTCCGCGACAATCGCGTGCGGCTCGACCTCAGCCGGTTCGTTTCACCTGACGTGCGCGACTTCATCGCCGAACGGCTTCGTGTGCAGCTGCGTGCGGAGGGCAAGCGGCACGACATCGTCGCCGCCGTGCTGGGGCGCGGGGTGGACGGCGACCTCGTGCGCGTGCTGTCGCTTGCTGAGGCGCTCGAAGCCTTTCTCGCGACCGAGGATGGAGCGAACCTCCGCACTGCACACGCGCGGGCCGTGAACATCCTCCGCATCGAGGAGCGCAAGGATGGCTGCCGCTACGATGACCCGCACGAGGCGTCGCTCCTCGCCGCAGAGGAGGAGCAGGCTCTGGCCGCATCGCTCGATGCGCTCGAGCCTGTGCTGGCGCGCGAACTTGCCGAGGAACAGTTCACGGAGGCGATGGCCACGCTCGCTGCGCTGCGGGGTCCGCTCGACGCGTTCTTCGAGCGGGTGACGGTGAACGATCGGGATCCGGCGTTGCGCACCAATCGCCTGCGGCTTCTCTCCCGCGTACGCCGCGCGATGGCGCGCGTGGCGGACTTCTCCAAACTTGAAGGATGACCGTGATGGATACCGTCACAACGGCGAAGTGGGTCTACGCGTTCGGCGCCGGACGAAACGAGGGGCGGGCCGAGATGCGCAACCTGCTGGGCGGCAAGGGCGCGAATCTCGCAGAGATGGCCGCGATCGGCCTGCCCGTTCCGCCAGGCTTTACCATCACCACCGAGGTCTGCACGGAATTCTATCGCAACGACCGCCGCTATCCCGAGGGGCTCGAGGCACAGGTCGACGAGGCGCTGCGCGGCATCGAGGAGGCCGTGGGGCTCAGGTTCGGCGATCCCGAACGGCCGTTGCTCGTCTCCGTCCGCTCAGGCGCGCGCGTCTCCATGCCCGGGATGATGGATACGGTGCTCAATCTCGGCCTGAATGACGAGACGGTCGAGGGGCTTGCGCGGATGAGCGGTGATGATCGTTTTGCTTGGGATTCCTATCGCCGCTTCATCCAGATGTTCGGCGGCGTCGTGCTCGGGGTGGACCATCACCGGTTCGAGGAGATCATCGATGAGGTGAAGCACGACCGCCGCGTCACGGCGGATACGGCGCTGACGGCCGAGGACTGGCGGCGCGTCGTCGCGGGCTACAAGGCGATCGTGCAGCAGGCCACCGGCAAGCCCTTTCCGCAGGACCCGCGCGCGCAGCTGTGGGCCGCAATCGGCGCCGTGTTCGGCTCCTGGATGAACGCGCGCGCCATCACCTACCGCCGTTTGCACGACATTCCCTCGGAGTGGGGCACGGCGGTGAACGTGCAGGCGATGGTGTTCGGCAACATGGGCGATGACTGCGCCACTGGGGTGTGCTTCACGCGCGATCCTGCAACAGGCGAGAACATTCTGTACGGCGAATATCTCGTCAACGCGCAAGGCGAAGATGTGGTGGCCGGCATCCGTACGCCGCAACCCCTGTCGCGTGCCGCGGCAAAGCCGGGCGAGGTGGCGATGGAAGAGGCGATGCCCGAAGTCTACGCTGAGCTGTTGCGCGTGCGCGAGGTTCTGGAGCGGCACTATCGCGACATGCAGGACATCGAATTCACGGTGCAGCGCAAGACGCTCTACATGCTGCAGACGCGAAACGGCAAGCGTACGGCAGCGGCAGGGCTGAAGATCGCGGTCGACATGGCGAATGAGGGGCTGATCACGCGCGCCGAAGCCATCCAGCGCGTCAACCCGCAGGGCCTCGACCAACTCCTGCACCCGACACTCGATCCGTCATCGAAACGGACGGTCCTCGGCAAGGGCCTTCCTGCCTCTCCCGGCGCCGCCTCGGGCGCGGTTGTGTTCTCCGCCGACGAAGCGGAGGCGCGGTCGCAGAAGGGCGAAAGCGTGATCTTGGTGCGGATCGAGACAAGCCCCGAGGACATCCACGGCATGCACGCGGCGAAGGGCATCGTCACTACGCGCGGCGGCATGACGAGCCACGCCGCGGTGGTCGCGCGTGGCATGGGCAGACCGTGCGTGGTCGGCGCCGGAGGGCTCGTCGTCGACTACGCGGCGCAAACGCTCTCAGGCGGCGGACAGGTGGTGCGCGCCGGGGAAACGATCACCATCGACGGGGCATCGGGCGAGGTCTTCCTCGGCGCGGTGCCGATGATCGAGCCGAAACTCTCTGGCGACTTCGCCACCCTCATGGCCTGGGCTGACGAGGTGCGCACGATGAAGGTGCGCACCAATGCCGAGACCCCGCCCGATGCCGAGGCTGCCAGGCGCTTCGGCGCCGAAGGCATCGGGCTTTGCCGCACCGAGCACATGTTCTTCGATCCCGAGCGTATCCTCGCTGTACGCGAGTTGATTATGAGCTCTGACGAGGCCGGCCGCCGCCGCGCCATCGCGCGCCTGCTGCCGTTCCAGCGCAAGGATTTCGCCGACCTGTTCCGGATCATGGCGGGGCTTCCCGTCACCATCCGCCTGCTCGACCCGCCCTTGCACGAGTTCCTGCCGCATGGCGAGCAGGAGCTTGCCGAAGTTGCCGAGGCGCTCGGCGTCGATCTATCGGCGGTGCGGCAACGATTGATCGAACTCTCCGAATCGAACCCGATGCTCGGGCACCGCGGCTGCCGCCTCGGCATCTCCTATCCCGAAATCTACGAGATGCAGGCGCGCGCGATCTTCGAGGCGGCCCTCGACATCGCGCAGGAAACGGGAGCCGCACCAATCCCCGAAATCATGATTCCTCTCGTGGGGCTGAAAAAAGAGCTCGAGATTACGCGCGCTCTCGTCGAGGCGATGGCTGAGGCCGTGTTCGCCGAACGGGGGCAGCGCCTCGACTACAGCGTTGGCACGATGATCGAGCTTCCCCGCGCGGCTCTGATCGCCGACAGAATCGCCGAGGTGGCCGACTTCTTCTCCTTCGGTACCAACGATCTCACCCAGACCGTGTTCGGGCTCTCGCGCGACGATGCCGGCAAGTTCCTGCCGCTTTATGTCGAGAAGGGGATCCTGCCGAAGGATCCGTTCGTCACCCTCGACATCGAGGGGGTGGGCGAGATGGTGCGCATCGCGGTCGAGAAGGGACGCCGCACGAAGCCGGGGCTCAAGCTCGGCATCTGCGGTGAGCATGGCGGCGATCCGGCCTCCATCGCCTTTTGCCAGCGGTTGGGGCTCGATTACATCTCCTGCTCCCCTTATCGCGTGCCGGTCGCGCGGCTGGCTGCGGCGCAGGCGGCGCTCGGAGAGAGCGGGATCGACCGGACGGCCTGACCGCAGCGGCAGGGCGGCGGTGGAACACTCCGGCCGCCGTAG